>JAYWAX010000423.1:0-4304 GCA_043782125.1 Acetobacteraceae bacterium
TATCCCGTAACGACGACGGCTTCGGAACATAATCCGCCGCCCCCAGACGCAGCGCCCGCATGGCAACCTCCGCGCCGTGCGTGGTCAACGTCGAGGACATGACGATCCGCAGCCCGGAATCGACTTTCAGCAGCAGCGGCAGGGCGGAGAGACCGTCCATGACCGGCATTTCGATGTCGAGCACCAGAACATCGGTCTTCGTCCGTTTCAGTTCGTCGATCGCCTGCTGCCCGTTCGCGACCTTGGCGACGACCTGAATGCCCGGCTCCGCTTCCAACATGCGGGAAATGGCGCCGCGAATGACCGCGGAATCGTCGCAAATCATCACCCGCGCCACCATCTGAGCCGCCAACGGGCTGATCACCTGGGCCGCGACCGGCGCGGTTCGCGCGGGGGCGATCACAGCAAACCAGCCTGTCCGAGTTTACCGATCAGAATATCCTCGTCGAACGGTTTCATGATGTATTCCTGCGCGCCGTTCGAAATGGCCATCTCGATGTGGTCCAGGTCGTTTTCGGTGGTACAGAACACCACCGGCGGGTTGGCCGGCCCGAATTCCCCGCGCAGGGTCTTCAGAAAGGTGATCCCGTCCATCACCGGCATGTTCCAGTCCAGCAGGATGAAGTCCGGCAGCGCGGCGTGGCACGCGTCCATCGCCTGCTGACCGTCCGCCGCTTCCCGCACCTCGCACCCGTTGGATTCCAGGATCCGGCGCGCCACCTTGCGCACCACACGGCTGTCGTCGACCACAAGACAATTGCGCGCCATGCTGCGTCTCCCCTTAATGCGCGTTCGAGAAATCGAGCAGGCGGGCGATGTCGAGGATGACCAAAAGGCGGCCGTCCAGACGGTAAATGCCGCTGCTGAACGCCGCCCAGTGCGCTTCCAGCGTTGGCGGATTGCGCTCGAACAAATCGGCCTCCAGGCTCAGCACTTCCGCGACCTGATCGACCAGCAGCGCATAAAGCTCGCCGCCCTGTTCGACGACGACGGACATGCGCTTCGTGCCGGGTTCGCCGGGCGGCAGTGTCAGGCGGGTCCGCAGATCGATCGCAGTGACGATGCGCCCGCGCAGGTTCAGGCTGCCCGCGATATCCGGCGGCGCCAGCGGGATGCGGGTGATCGGCTGTTCCGCCAGAATGTCGCGCACGCCAAGTACCGGGACGCCGCATAACTGACCCGCCACCGACAGCGTGACATAGACCTCGCCGCCACGCGACGCGGTGTCTGTTCGTTCCAATGTTGCTGTTGTCATTTTCGCCTCCTGCGCCGGGTCAGATCGCGGCCGTGCTGGCGAGACATTGCCGCAGCGATTCGATCAGATGTTCCCGCTGAACCTTGCCGACGTAATCGCTGAACCCCGCGTCGCGGCCCGCTTCGACGTCGGCCGCGCCGGTATGTCCGGACAGCGCGATCAGCGGCAGATGCTTCCAGGTCCCGGTTTCCCGCACGGTCCGCGCGAAGGCCAGGCCGTCCATGTCCGGCATTTCGATATCGGAGACGATCGCGTCGAACATCTGCCCGGAGTCGCGCAGGCGCAGCGCCGCGGCCGCGCTGGATGCCGCGGACACCTTGAACCCCGCGGCTGTCAAAGACGGAACCAGCAGGTTCCGGAAGAACGAGCTGTCCTCCACGATCAGCACCCGCTTGCGCGATGCCCCCGAATCCCCGCCCTTCCCATCGAACCAATCGCGCGAGGCACGCGCCAGCCAATACCCGGTGTCCAGCACATTGGTCGCCAGACCGCCAATGATCGCGGTGCCCAGAGACCCTTCCCGCGCCGAGGCCAGTTCGATGTCCAGGCGATCCTCGACGACATCGACGATCTCATCGACCATCAGGCCCATCGAACGCTCGCCGTCGGCGAAGACCAGCAACGATTGCGTCGCCGGAATCTCATCCGATGGATCGGCGCCCAATGGACCGGCAATCGACAGCAGCGGCATCAGACGGCCACGATATTGCGTCACAAAGGCACCCGAGGATTGTTCGATCTTGTCGCGAGGAATGTTCTCCAAACGCGCCACCAGATTAAGCGGCACGGCCATGCGTTCGGTGCCGTTCGCGCGGAACAGCAGCAACGCGAGACTTTCCGGCGAGGCAAGGTCCTCGACCGTTTCCGGCTTCATCATTTTATTGTCCGCGCCGCCGCCGACACCGCTGGCCCGCGCGATACCTGCGGGGTCCAGGATCATGATCACGGACCCGTCGCCCAGAATGGTATTGCCGCTGAACATCGTGATGTGGCGCAGGATGGGTGCCACGGGTTTGACGACGATTTCCTCGGTGTCGAAGACCCGGTCCACGATGATGCCCAGAAGGCTCGGCCCGACCTGAGTCACGACGATATGGGCACCGCCATCGGTGGTTTCGACCGGCTCCAATCCCAGCAGATCGCACAGCGACACCAGCGGCAACAGCCGGTCGCGCAGGCGGAGCACCGGTGTGTCGTTGATCCGTTCGATCGTGTTCTCGTCGCCATTGCCCAGGGCGTTGGTTCCGGCGCGGCGCGCACGGACCAGTTCCACGACGCTGATCTGCGGGATGGCGAAACGTTCCCGCGCGGATTCCACGATCAGCGCCGAAACAATGGCCAGGGTCAGCGGGATTTTAATAGTGAATGTCGTCCCCTGTCCGGCGGTGCTTTTCAGATCGATCGTGCCGCCGATTTTCTCGATGTTCGTCTTGACGACATCCATTCCGACGCCGCGCCCGGAAACCGCCGTGACGTTAACGGCGGTCGAGAACCCGGCACGGAAAATAAACCGCTGTATCTGCGATTCCGGCATCGCCGCCAGCTCCGCTTCGGTGGCGAGCCCGTTCGCCAGCACCTTCTGACGGATCCTGTCCGCCGCCAGCCCGCGCCCGTCGTCGGAGATTTCGATGATGATATGACCGCCTTCGTGAAACGCGTTCAAAACGATGCGCCCGGTCTCGGCCTTACCGGCCAGGCGGCGCTCGGCGGGCATTTCCAGCCCGTGATCGCCGCTGTTGCGCACCATGTGCGTCAACGGGTCCTTGATCAGTTCCAGGATTTGCCGGTCCAGCTCGGTCTCGGCGCCCAGCATGGTGAGTTCGATCTTTTTGTTCAGATCGCGCGCCAGATCGCGGACCAGGCGGGGCAGCTTGTTCCAGGCAATGCCGATCGGCTGCATGCGGGTCTTCATCACGCCTTCCTGAAGATCGGACGTGATATGCGACAGCCGCTGCAACGGCGCGGTAAAGTCGCTGTTTTCCTGGACACGCGCCAGTTGCAGCAATTGATTGCGCGTCAGCACCAGTTCCGACACCAGCGTCATCAGGTCTTCCAGCACATCGACCGTCACCCGGATCGTTTGCTGTGCCGCCACGGCCGCCGCGCCGGCGGGCGTGCGCGCGTCGCCGTCGTCCCCATGCGCCGGGTCCGCCTGCGTTTCGGGAACCGGCTTTTGCGCCACGGGCGGCGGCGGCGCGATCTCCGGCGGCGGCGCAGCCGCGACGACGGCCGGCATCGGCGCGACCGGTGCCGCTTGTGGCGCCTGGGCCGGTTTCGCCCCCTGCCCGAGCGCCATCGCATTCAGCGCGTCGATCAATTCCGTGTCGTCGCCCGCGGGCTCGGTGCCGTTCACCCCCAGGCCGGACAGGATCGCCTTGATCCGGTCCAGCGCTGCGAGAATCAGCGTGACAATCTCTGGCGAGGCGACCAGCGCGCCGTCGCGCAAACGTCCCAGAACGTTTTCGCCCGCATGGGCGACCCGTTCCAACCGCGGCAAGCCCAGAAACCCGCACGTCCCCTTGATGGTATGGACCATGCGGAAAATCAGACCCAGCGTGTTGGCGTCGTCCGGGGTTCGCTCCAACGTCAGCAGCGCTGCGTCGAGTTCGCCAAGATTTTCGTTCGTCTCTGTCAAAAAGTCGGCGAGTAGTTCGTCCATCGGGCCCTCGTCGGTGCGAAAGTTCAACCTGGGCCTTCTTCTTGAACCGAGAACGTCAATAAAAGGTAAACGGCGCGGAAGATTTCGGATTTTTCGCCGTGCCGTGCCGTGACGGCATTGGCGAGGGCGGGCCGTCCGCGCGGTTCCCGTGAAATCGCGATCTTCCCGGCCGCGCGGGGCGCATGGGCTTCATGGCAATACCCGCAGCATCGCGCCAGGCGGCTTGCACCATACCTGGCGCTTTGGCCGAAAAGCGGGCGCCGGAACACCAGGCCTCATACGAATGCGTCTAATACCAACCGGCAGAACGCTTGACCCATCGCGACGTCCTCTCCGCGTCATGGCACGCCCCCGAGCGGGCCATCGGGAGCGGTGTGCCATTGCGAGAGT
>JAYWAX010000424.1:0-4304 GCA_043782125.1 Acetobacteraceae bacterium
CGCCCTCGCCGAGCCTCTGGGCTCGCTCAACAAAACCATCGCGGAAATCGCCAGCCTTTGGGGCCTGCGCGAAGAAAACGCCCGTTTGCGGGAAGAAAACGAACATCTCCGCCGCTGGCAAGGAATCGCGCTGACACTCGACGCGGAAAACGGGCGGCTGAAAACCGCCCTGCCCTGGATCCCGGACCCCGAGGCCTCCTATGTCACGGCACGCGTGGTCGCGGACGCAGGCGGGGTCTATGCCAAGGCCGTGCTGCTGTCGGTCGGACCCCGGCACGCATTGCGAAAAGGCCAGATCGCGCTGGACGAACGCGGCCTGGTGGGACGGATCACCGAACTGGGCAGCCGCACCGCTCGGGTCCTGCTAATCACCGACATGAACAGCCGCGTGCCGGTGATCCTGGAAACCAGCCGCGCCCGCGCCATCATGGCGGGCACCAACGGCCCCTGGCCGCGCCTGTTATACTGGACCGAAGGCACCATCCCGAAAGAGGGCGAACGGGTCGTCACCAGCGCCGAAGCCAACGCCTTCCCTGCGAATTTGCCGGTCGGAACCATCCGGTATAACGCTGCGGGCGTGCCTGAAATCGAACCCGACGCACAGCTCCGCGCCATCGATATCGTGCGCATCTTCGATTACGGCCTTGGCGGGTTCGCGCCGCCCGAGACTCCAGCCCGTCCCACGCCTGGACGCCGTTGATGGCGTTAAGCGATCGCACACCCGGTATCCGGCCGCGCCGCGGGTTCGGACGCGGCTTGGATATCGCGTGGCGGCATGCCTTCCCAGGTACGATCAGCCTGGTGCTGATGCTGCTGTCGCGCGCGCCTTTTGGCATATGGGGACAGGCGGCCCTGCTTCCCGTCGTGGCCCTGACCTGTGTATGGTTCTGGTCCCTGTTCCGCCCCGCGGCGATGGCCCCGCCGGTCGTCTTTTTGCTGGGCCTGCTGCTCGACCTTCTCGGATATTTGCCCCTTGGTGTAGGCGGACTGACAATGTTGACCACCCATGGTCTGGCGCACCGGCTGCGGCGTTTTCTGGCCCGCCATGGCTTCGCGGTGGTCTGGCCGATCTTCATGGCCGTCGCCTGCGGCATTGCGGCGATGAACTGGGCTTTGGTCTCGCTGCTAACCCTCAGCCTGTATCCGGCCGGCCCCGTGCTGTTCCAGGCGGGCCTCGCCGCCGCGATGTATCCGGTGGTCGCGATCCCACTGATGCTCGCCCACCGCACGATCGCCGATCCGGAGCGCGCCTGATGCGCCGCGAAATCCAGCCGGGCAAAGTCTTCCTGCGCCGCGCGCTGCTGGCCGGCGGCGCCCAGACCCTGCTTTTGGGCGGCCTCGCCGCCCGCCTGCGCCAGGTGCAGGTCGAGGAAGGCAGCCGCTATGCCACGATGGCCGAGGATAACCGCGTCACCGCGCGCATGACGGCGCCCAGGCGCGGCCGCATCCTCGACCGCTTCGGCGATGTGCTGGCGGGCAGCCTGATCAACTGGCGCGCTTTGCTGGTGACCGAGCAGACCCTGAACGTCCGCCGCACCCTGGAAAATTTCGCGTCCATTGTCCCGTTGACCGACAGCGAACGCGCCCGCATCGACCGCGACGTACACCGGGGCAAGACCTATATCCCGATCCTTATCAAGGAATATCTGAGCCGGGAGGCGATGACAAAGATCGAGGTCAACGCCCCCGATCTGCCGGGCATCGTCGTCGATGGCGGGACCAGCCGCACCTACAACCATCCTTACGAACTTGCTCACATCCTCGGTTATGTCGCGCCGCCCAGTGAGAACGATATGACCGGCGACCCCCTGATGTCGTTGCCGGGGGTGAAGATCGGCCGCGCCGGCATCGAAAAATTCCATGACCTGGCGCTGCGCGGCCGCCCGGGGGTCGTGCATCTGGAAGTGAACGCGGTGGGGCGCGTGATCCGAGAACTGGACCGCGCCGACGGCGTGAACGGCGACGATATCGGCCTCTCCTTCGATTTCGGCCTGCAACAGCACATCCAGAAACGTCTCGGAGATGAGGCCGCGAGTGCCGTCGTGCTGGATTGCCGCAATGGCGAAATCATGGCGATGGTCTCGAACCCCTCCTACGATCCGTCGCTGTTCGCCACCGGCGTGTCGCAGGCGCAGTGGAAGGAATGGACCAAGGATCGGCGCACGCCGCTGATCAACAAGGCCGCCTCCGGCCTTTACGCGCCGGGATCGACCTTCAAGATGGCGGTCGCGCTGGCCGGGCTGGACGCGAAAACGATCGGGTATCACGACCGGATCAGTTGCCCGGGACATCTCGATTTGGGAGGCAGCCGGTTTCACTGCTGGTCGAAGGCTGGGCATGGCGCGCTCGACCTGAAAAATGCGATCAAATACAGCTGCGACGTGTATTTCTATCAGGTCGCGCTGCGCACCGGCATCGATCGTATCTCCGCCATGTCGCACCGCCTTGGGCTTGGCACGGAACTGGATATCGACATCCCGGGACAACGCGTCGGTCAGGTGCCGACCAAGGACTGGCGTGCCGGCAAGGGCCCGCCCTGGCAACTCGGCGATACCGTGGTCAGCGGCATCGGCCAGGGACCGATCGTAAACACGCCGTTGCAACTCGCCACCTATGCCGCGCGCATCGCCAGCGGACGCGCCATTCAGCCGCATTTCACGCGCCGCGTCGGCGGCGTCCTCCAACCCGGCTCGCAGCCCGAGGACTGGCCGGATCTGGGCGTGCCGGAACCGATGTTGCAGGCCGTGCGCGCGGGCATGTTCGCGGTCGTGAACGAAGGCGGCACCGCCCCCCGGGCGCGCCTTGCCGGTCCGCTGCAAATGGCCGGGAAAACCGGATCGTCACAGGTCCGCCGCGTCAGCCGGAAGCAACGGGAAAGCGGCACCTTCGACAGTAAGAACCTGCCCTGGGAATATCGCCCGCACGCGCTGTTTGTCGCGTATGCGCCTTACGACCACCCGCGCTATGCCATTTCGGTGGTCGTCGAACACGGCAACGCGGGTGGCGCCGCCGCTGCCCCGATGGCCAAGGACATCATGCAGGAAGTTCTGAAACGCGATCCCGCCAGCCGCGCCGATGGCGATTCAGCCCAGTTGGCAGAGGCGAAGGGCGATCCGCGCGGGAATCCGGTGCGTTGATGGAACGGCGGCTCTGGCGGGAAAGCTCGCACGACCTCACCGGAAAAATCTTCCGGATCAACTGGCTGTTCTTGCTGTTGCTGTGCGCGCTTGCCGGCGTTGGATACACGGCCCTTTATAGCGCCGCCGGCGGTTCCCCCGAACCCTATGCGACCCGGCACATCGTCCGGTTCGCGATCGGGCTGCTGGTGACGATCTGCATCGCCCTGACCGACATCCGCTTCATCGCCCGCCTGTCCTGGGTCGCTTACGCAGGCGGAGTCGCGCTGCTGATCCTGGTCTTGAAAGTTGGCCATGTCGGCAAAGGCGCGCAACGCTGGCTCGACATCGGCGGACAGCAAATCCAGCCTTCCGAGCTGATGAAACTGGGCTTGATCCTGGCGCTGGCGGCTTGGTTCCATCGCGCGAGCTGGGAAAAGATCGGCAACCCGCTGTTCCTGCTCCCCCCCTTGCTGGCGGTTCTGGTCCCGGTCGGCCTGATCCTGAAAGAACCGAACCTTGGCACCGCCATGATCACCGCCATGTTGGGCGGCGCCATGTTCTTCGCCGCGGGCGTCCGCTGGTGGAAATTCGTGCTGGTGCTGGTGCCCGTGCCCTTCGCCGCCCGCTATGGCTACCATCTTTTGCACGACTACCAACGCGCGCGGATCGACACTTTCATGAACCCCGAAAGCGACCCGCTCGGCGCCGGCTACAACATCATTCAATCCAAAATCGCCCTGGGCTCCGGCGGATTTTGGGGCAAAGGTTACCTCCAGGGTACCCAGGGACACCTCGACTTCCTGCCGGAAAAACAAACCGATTTCATCTTCACGATGATCGGCGAGGAGTTCGGCCTGGCCGGCGCGGTCGCGGTCATGGCGCTATTGGTGCTGATCATCTGGTCGGCGCTGCTGATCGGACTGCGCTGCAAACACCAGTTCGGACGCCTCGTCGCCTTCGGGATCGCCTGCAACTTCTTTTTTTACTGCTTCGTGAACATCGCCATGGTCATGGGCGTCATCCCCGTGGGCGGCGTGCCACTGCCCCTGGTGTCCCACGGCGGGTCCGCGATGATCACGATGATGGTATCATTCGGGGTGCTGATGTCGGTGCAGGTGCATCGAGACGTGGAGTTCGAAGGCACCGGTCGCGACCCGTGACGGAGATGCCGGGCCATGACTCGGC
>JAYWAX010000425.1:0-4302 GCA_043782125.1 Acetobacteraceae bacterium
CGGCCCACCCGCTGATGGAGATTGGCATGGCGGCGGAGCGAATCGCCGCCGCCGCGCAGATTGCTCGCGGATGCGGCTTCCCGTTCCTGCTGACGGCACGCACCGAAAATTACCTGCGCGGCAATCCCGACCTGAAAGACACCATCGCCCGCCTTCAGGCGTTCGAAGCGGCGGGCGCGGACGTGCTGATGGCGCCTGGCCTGCCGGACCTGGACGCGGTGCGCGCGGTCTGTTCGTCGGTATCCCGGCCCGTAAACTTCATGGCGGGCATACGCGGCAGGTCCTTTTCCGTGGCGGAGCTGACGGATGCCGGGGTGAAGCGCATCAGCCTCGCGACGTCGTTGTTTCGCGCCGCGATGACCGGTCTGTTGGACGCCGCCGTGGAGGTGCGCGATCTGGGCACATTCGGCTATCTTGACGGAACCATGCCAACGCCGGAATGGAACAAATACCTGATCTGACGGCGCGTCCGTGGCGCCGTCCGTTTCGCCTGAAAGGCCCTTCATGTCCGATACGCCGCCCGATCGTCTTTGCAACAACCCCGCCAGCCCGTTTTACGACGAGGCCGCGCTGGCCCGCGGGATCGGCATCCGGTTCAAAGGCATCGAACGCACAACCGTCGAAGAATACAGCATCAGCGAAGGCTGGGTGCGCATGGCCATCGGCAAAACCGTGGACCGCAAAGGCCACCCCCTGACCATGAAAATGAGCGGCCCCGTGGAAGCCTGGTTCCGCGATACTGCGGCGGCCGATCCCGCGGCGTAAAGCGGCCTGCCGCGGCGCGTGGGGGCGGCGGCCTCGCGCGCGGACACACCGGACAGCTCGCCGGTTCGGCGTGGCGGCGCACTGGGTAACGTGACATGATCCCCGCGCCGGTGCCCCCTGTTCGGCGCTGGTCAGGAGGAACTGCCCGCCATGGCCACAGACCCGGAAACACCGGCGCCCCTCGCACGCGATCGTCTCTACCGGCGCACCGATCCCGCCGCGCTCGATTTCGTCACCACGGCCGGCATGGCCCAACTTCCCGGGCTGATTCACCAGCCGCGCGCGCGTGAGGCCATCGGCTTCGGCACCTGCGTCAGCCAGTCCGGATTCAATATTTTCGCCATCGGCGACACCGCCGCCCGGGTGCGGGAAGCGGTGCGGCTGATGCTGGACGAGGCCGCGCTTGGCCGTTCCGGTCCGCCGGATTGGGTATATGTCAACAATTTCGCCGACCACCAGCGCCCCCGCGCGCTGTCGTTGCCGGCGGGACGGGCGCCCGGGTTTCAGAAGGCGGTACACGATCTGATCGCCGAACTGAAAGTCGCGCTGCCCGCGGTGTTCGAAAGCGAGGACCATCAAAAGAAACGCGCGGGCGTGGAGCAGGCGATTCAGGCCAGGGGGCAGGCAGCTTTCGCGGCGTTGAGCGAAACAGCCAGGGGAAAAGACGTAGCGATTCTCCGGACACCGGCTGGGTTCACGCTGGCGCCCTTGCGCGACGGAAAAATCGTTCCGCCCGCCGATTTCAATGCCTGGACGCGGGACGAACAACTGGCCGCGCAGCAGGCGATCGAACTGCTGGAAAAGGATCTGGAAGACACGTTGCGGGGCATGTCGCGGCTGGAAAAGGAGACGCGCGACGCGGTCCTGGCGCTGGAGCGCGAAACCGCCCGCTTCGCCATGGAGCGTCCCGCGGCCGATGTCAAAACCGCTTTTGCCGATTTGCCGGATGTGCTGGCGCATGTCGAGGCAATCGCCGCCGATCTGCTCGAAAATGTGCATTTGTTCACGGCGTCGCGCGAAGCCTCCGCCGATCCGATGCTGGCGATCCGCCTGGAAGGCGCGCTGGAACGCTTTTCGGTTAATGTCCTTGTGACCCAGTTCGATCACGGCTCCGACGCGCCGGTGGTAGAGGAGTTGAACCCGACGCTCGCCAATCTCGTCGGGCGTATCGAATACACGCAGATGCAGGGCGCGCTGGTCACCAATTTCGGTCTGATCAAGGCAGGCGCCTTGCATCGCGCCAATGGCGGCACGTTGCTGCTGGACGTCCGTTCGCTTTTGTCGGAGCCATACTCCTGGGCCGCCCTGAAGCGGGCGCTGACCCGGCGGGAAATCGTGATCGAGGATGTGACGCGGTTCGTGGGTCTAGCCGCGACTGTGTCGTTGGAGCCCGACCCGATTCCGTTGGACATCAAGATCGTTCTTTTCGGCGACCGGTCGCTTTATTACATGCTGGCTGGCGCGGACCCCGATCTGGCCCGGCACTTCAAGGTGCTCGCCGATTTCGACGATGCTTTCGACCGGACCGTCGAAAACGAAATGATGCTGGCGCGGATCGTCGGCGGCATGGCGCGCGCCGAGGGACTGAAGCCGCTGGATCGCGAGGCCGTCGGGCGGACGATCGAATATGCGTCCCGGCTCGCCGAGGATCAGACCCGGCTGTCCCTGGCGGTCGAAACCATCCGCGATCTGTTGACCGAGGTCAGCCATTGGACCGGTGTCTCCGGGCGGAGCGTTGCGACGAAAGCCGACGTGGAACGCGCGATCGCCCAACAGATCGCCCGCGCGTCGCGGGTGCGCGATCTCGGACAATCGATGATTGTTCGTAACATCGCGCTGATCGAGACCTCTGGCGCCCGCGTTGGCCAGGTCAACGGGCTGAGTGTCATGGCTCTCGGCGGCTTCGCCTTTGGAAAACCCACGCGCATCACCTGTAGTGTTCGTCCGGGCGGCGGGCGGATCGTGGATATTGAGCGGGAGGTGGAGCTGGGGGGACCGCTACATTCCAAGGGGGTGCTGATCCTGTCGGGGTATCTTGCCGGCCGTTACGGTCAGGAGACGCCTATTTCCCTGAACGCGAGCCTTGTGTTCGAACAATCCTATGGCGGAGTCGATGGGGACAGCGCGTCATCCACCGAACTTTACGCGTTGTTGTCGGCGATCTCGGAAATACCGCTGCGCCAGGACATCGCCGTCACCGGGTCCGTGAACCAGCACGGCGTGGTGCAGGCGATTGGCGGCGCGAACGACAAGATCGAGGGATATTTCGACATTTGCGCCGCGCGCGGTCTGACCGGAACGCAGGGCGTCATGATCCCCGCCAGCAACGTCCAACACCTGATGTTGCGCGCGGATGTGGTGGAAGCCTGTGCCGCCGGGACATTCTCCATCTGGCCGATCGAAACGATCGACCAGGGCATGGCGCTGTTGACCGGGCAGCCCATGGGCGGACGCGGGTCGGACGGTGTTTACCCCGAAGGCAGCGTCAACCGCGCCGTCGTCACGCGACTGGAACATTTCGCCAGGACCTTGAAGGAGTCCAACGCCAAACCGGACGATGGCGGAAAAGGAACGAAGCCGTGACCATTCCCGGTTTTCGCCGCCTGGTGCTGGAACTCAGCCAGGGCGCGGCCGATCCCGCGACGATGCGCGATGCGGCGGGATTCGCCCGTGTGCTCGGACTGGATTTGCTGGCGCTGTTCATGGAGGACGAGGCGCTGCTGCACGCGAGCGCGCTGCCGTTTTCGCGCGAAATCGATCCGGTCACGCACCGTTGGCGGCGGTTGCGGCCGGACCGGTTGGAAAACGAACTGCGGGCCGTGGCAGCGCTGGCGCGGCGGCACCTCGCCGCCGCCGCGCGCGACGCGGGCATTTCCGGATCGCTCGAAGTTCATCGCGGCGATCCTGGGCCGCGCGTGGCCGAAATCTGTGTGGAGACCGATATCGTCATGCTGTGTCCGCCACGGATGGGGGAGGCGGTGCATGGATCCCAGCGGATGCGGAACACGGCGCGTGACTCGGCGGCCTCGGTGCTGTGGCTCCCGCCAGGGGGCGCGCCAACGCAGGGACCGGTGGTCGCGGTGGCGGCGGATGGCGGCGATGTCTGTGTCGCGCTGGCGCGTCAGTTCGCGGATCGGGCGGAGGAGCCGTTGTTGGTCGCGATGCCCGGCGGCGGAGATTTGCCGCTCGCCGGGACGACAGCGGCGGACCTCGCGAACGCTTTGGGCCACGCAGGCCCGCGGTTGATCGCGATGTCGCGCGGCGGTCCCTTCGGCGCGTTGGGGCCGGATATCGCGGCGCTGCTGCGCGTGCCGGTGCTGGTTTTGGAATAATATCGATCGTCCGAACGATCGACCCATGGCACCCCCGATGCGGGCGGCGCTGTGTTCGGCGGGCGAGTGGTTCGGATCGCCGTGCCCCTTCGATGCCTCCTTCGAAGGAAAGCGCGTCGGATCGGAGAGCCGGGGGATCCGGAACCCCACAGAGAGTCAACGCGGATTGGTATTTGTATCATACCAACGGCCCTTGATGTTGACC
>JAYWAX010000426.1:0-11816 GCA_043782125.1 Acetobacteraceae bacterium
AGCGGACCCGGTTACGCCGTGACGCTGGCGGTAGAAATCGGCGTAGGTCTGGCCTTTCTTCTCGGATGGAAATCCCGCTGGACGTCGTTGACGCTCGCGGTCTGGTGCGTCGCGACGGCCTTCGTGGCGCATTACCACCCCGAGGATCGCGGCCAGATGATTCACTTCATGAAAAACATGTGTATGGCTGGCGGGTTCCTCCAGGTCATGGCCTATGGCGCGGGCCGTTTCAGCATCGACCGGCGGTAATACCAGCGGCCCGAAAAGATTGACTCCTGCTCCTCCCCGTCATGGCCCGACTCGATCGGGCCAACGGAAACGGCACTGTATGCGCGGATAAGCGCCGACCTCGACGCGCGAACTGTATGCGCGGATAAGCGCCGACCTCGACGCGCGACGTGCCGTTCGTCAAAACGCCATGCCGCACCGGGTGGCCCGATCGAGTCGGGCCACGACGGGGAGGGGGCGGATTTTCGTGCCCGGCGTCCTTATCCCGACGCTTATGCCGGCGCACCCGTGCCCAGTCACTCGGTTGGAACCTCCGGCGAATACCGGTCCAGCAACGCCTCCGGCAGCCAGGACACGCGCGGTTCCCGCGTCCAGATCAGCGCGCAATCCACCGGACGCCCCGGGAAGACAATTTTCAGCACGGCGCGGTAGCTGGCCATTTGCCGCAGGTAGGCCACGGGCGTCGCCTCGACGGTCGCGGGCGGTTGCCGGTTGGTCTTGAAATCCGCGAGGATCGTGCGTTCGGGTAACACGGCGATCCGATCCACCAGCCCGCCCACGACCGCGTCGCCGACCACGCCGGTCAGCGGCACTTCCGCTTTGCTTCCCGGGCCGAACAGTTCGGACAGTGCTGGATCGCGCAGAATCACCAGGGTTTCCGCGGCGATCTCCTCTGCCGCCCCGGCTGGCAACCCGTGGCCGGGGGCGCGCAGAAACCGCAGCGCGGACCCCAGGCGGGCCGCATCGGGGATGGCGGGCAAATGTTGCAACAGCGCATGCACCAGCTTGCCGCGGCGGAACCGGTCCGGTCCGGCCCCGGCGCGCACAAGGGGCGATGCGCTTGCGGGCAGCCGGCCCAGTTCGACACCCTCGGGACGGCTTGGCGCCAAGGGGGTGGGGCGCGGCGGTTCCGGCGGCGGCGGCGAGTCCAGAAACGCTGGCGGCGGCCGCGAAACCTCGTCCGCCGCGGCCACTCGTTCGATGTCCGGCGCCACCGTCTGTGGCGAGTCGATCCGGGCGAAGCCATCCTCCGGCACATGGCCCAGAGTCGCGAAACCGCGGGCAATGGCGCTGTACCAGCAATCCTCCGGCGGCACACCGCGCTTTGGCATGGCGCCGCAGACGACCAGCCGGTCCTCGGCGCGGGTCAGCGCCACGTATAACAGCCGATTATATTCATCCCGCCGCCGCCGCCGCGCCGCGTCGCGGATACGCATCGTCGCGCCGCTGTGAAACGCCCGGTTCGGCACCCAGATCGGGATGTCCAGCCCGGAGGCCGGGTCGATATCCCACAGCAAACCGTCGTCCTCGCGCGGAAGCGACGTCGTATCCGGCAGGATCACCACCGGCGCCTGCAAGCCCTTCGCGCCATGCACGGTCAGGATGCGCACCTGATCGCCCGCTGCCTCCGGCTGCCGCGTGATTTCCGCGCCAGAGCGGCGGAGCCACTGCAAAAACCCCTGCAACGAGGGCGGATGCACGCGAGTGTAATTAAGCGCGGCATTCAGCAGTTCGTCGATCGGTTCCGCCGCCTCCGCCCCCAGCCGCGCCATCAGCTTCGCCCGCCCGCCAAGCGAGCCCAGAGCTTCGGCGAACAGCGCGTGCGGCGACACGAAATCGACCCGCGCCAGCAACGCGCTGAAGAACAGCCAGGCGCCGGACCAGGCGGCTTTTTCCCGGTGCCGGTCGCGCAACACCTCCCATAAAGGCCGCCGCTCGCGCCCGATGGCCAGCGCCATCAGATCGGTATCGTCCAACCCGCCCAAAGGGCTCGTCAGCAAACACCCAAACGTCAAATCGTCCTGGGCCAGCAGCAACGCGTCGGCCAGCGCGAGCAGGTCCTGCACCGCGGGCTGTCCGGTTAGCAGCATGCGATCCAGCCCGGACACGGGAATGCCGCGCGATTTCAGCGCACGCACCAAGGCGGCGGGCAGCGCGTCGCGGTGGCGGACCAGGATCATGATATCGCCAGGCCGCAGCGGACGCCCCTTGCTTTCCAACAGGACCTCGCCGTTGGTCTGGTTCGCGATCCAGCCGGCGAGGTTGTCCGCCAATATCTCCAACGCCGAGGCCGCGCGCCGGTATTCCTTTGGCGCGGACCAAGGTGCCGGAGGTTCCGGCGGCGGCGCTTCCACCAGCGGCCAGATTTCCACCCGGCCCGCATGCCCGGAACGGTCGGCGCGATGTTCCAGGATTTCCCCCGCCAGCAGCACCCCGGCGGCGGCGGCCGGATCGGCAAACACGGCATCCGTCAGCGCCAGCACCGGTGCGGTGGAGCGGAACGAAACATTCAGCGGCTTTTCAACCCAGGCGAGACCGGCCTCCGTGACCCGCTGCCCCAGCAGCGCGCGCGCGGCTTCGAACCCCGCGACATCGGCGCCCTGGAACGAAAAAATCGACTGTTTCCGATCCCCCACCGCGAACACCGTCCGCGCTTCCTCTCGCGCCCCCTCGCCCGAGAAAAACTCCTGGGTCAGGCCATGCGCGATCGCCCATTGCTCCGGCGAGGTATCCTGCACCTCATCCAGCAGTAAATGATCGAGCCCGCCGTCGAGTTTGTACAGCACCCATTGCGCGCCCGGGTCGATCAACAGGGCCGTGCTCCGCCCGATCAGGTCGTCGAATTCCAACAGGCCGGACGCGGATTTCCGGGCCGCGTATTGCTCCAGCAACGGCCAGGCGAGATCGCACAACGCTTCCGAAACCGAGGCCGTGTCCGCGGCGCGTATCTGGTCGTCGATGGCCAGCACGCGGCGGGCCTCCGCCAGCATGGCTTCGGCGATCGAGGGATTGGCCCGGCCCAGTACCGGGTTCGCGAAGGAACTGGCGGCGTAAGGTTCGCCGTCATCCTTCACAAACAATTTCCGCCAGATGTTCCAACCGTCGCGGCGCGCAAGACCCGTCTGGGCCAGCCAGGAGAGGATCGATTGAGCGCGTTCCAACGGCCTGGCCGAGGTTTTGTCCGATTGCACGGCGGCAAGCGCGGCTTTGGCGACCCCCGCCTCTCCCGGCCACGTCACGGCCGCCGCGATCAATGTCGCGGCATCCCGCACCGTCACGCCAAGCAAGCGGCGGCGGGCGGCGGCGATTTCGTCCTCGCGATGGGCCAGCGCGCGGTGTTTGGTTTTCAACGTCGTGACCAGCGAGGTGAACTGGTTCAGCGATGCCACACCCGCCAGCGCCCGCAACGCGGTTTCGCGCGGCGACAGCGCGTTCGACTCGCCGCGCGGGCGCACGGACGCGAGCAAAACTTCCCGCGCCTCCGTCATCGCTTCCGCCGCGTCGCGGTCGTCGGCGAGTTGGAAATGGGGGGAGATTTCGGCTTCCAGCGGGAAGCGGCGCAGCAAAGACTGGCAGAAGGCGTGGATCGTGCTGATGCGGATGCCGCCGGCCAGGTCCAGCACGGTCGCGAACAACGCCCGCGCGCGGTCCATCGTGCTGGCCGAGGGATCGACGGCCAGCCCCCGCAATTCCCGCGCCAGCGCGTCCCGGTCCAACGTGACCCAGCCACCGAGGCGGCGTTGCAGCCGCACCGACATTTCCGCCGCCGCCGCCTTGGTGAACGTCAGGCAAAGAATCCGTTCGGGTTTCGCGCCTTCCACCATCAACCGCAGCAACCGGTCCGTAAGCAGCCGGGTTTTGCCCGACCCGGCGGAGGCCGCGACGAAGGCAGAGACCCGGGGATCGGAGGCGGCGAGCTGGTTGGCCTCGGCTTCGGCGCGTGGGGAGGTCATGGTTCGTCCTCCTCGACCGCCATCGCCCATTCCGCCACGCGTTCCAGTTGCGCGTAGTCGGAGAAGCGGGGGGTCCAGGACGGATCGGGTTGCGCGAGGTAGCAACGATCCGGTTCGTCGTATTGCGCGATCAGTGTCTCCAATCCGCGCAGCGCGGTGTCGATCGCGGCCTGGCGTTCGCTGTCCTTCTTGTGGAACAGCACAGTTTCCTTGCCCGGCTCGAACCCGCCTTTCAGCGCCCAATACGCCAGTTCCGCCGTTTCGCCGCGCCATTCGTCGCCGAACCCGCCCAAGGAGGCCATCCCGGCCTCCAACGGCAATTGCGGCGCGATGCCGGAGGCGACGGATTTTTCGGCGGGGACCAGGCCCGTCTTGTAATCCAGGAAGGCGAGCTGGCCGTCCGCCCGCCGTTCGATCCGATCGGCGCGGGCGGTCAGGCTGAACGTACGCTCGGGGCGGCGCAGCAGAAGCCGGCCGGCATGTTCCGTGGCCAAAGCGGTGAGCGGCATCGCGGCCCGGCGGCGCGTTTCCAGGCTGGCAACCCAGCCGGCAATGCGTTCCAGCCGCGGTTCCCACCAGGCCATCAACGCCGGGCGGGCGAAGGAGCCGACCAAAGCCCGCCGCATCGCTTCGCGCAGACGCTCGGCGGCGTCGGCGGCGTCGGCGGGCCAGTCCGGGCCGGCTTCGCGCAGGAAAATATTAAGACCTTCGTGAACCAGGTTGCCGTAATCGATCGCGTCGGTTTCCTGATCCAGATCCTTCAACTTCGTCAGCTTCAAAATATGCTTGGCGTAAATCGCGTAGGGATCGCGCAGCCAGGTCTCGATTTCCGTCACGCTGAGCCGGGTCGGGCGCACCGCGACGGGCGGGCAGGGGCGGGGCGGGCGAGACGGTACGGGGCCGCCGGCCGGCACGTCCTGTGCGCGCGCCCAACTGACCGCGGGATGCAGCGGCAGCGCGGTTTTCGCCCCCGCAAGCAGCGCGTCCAACCGGGTCAGCCAGCGCGCGGGCACGGCGGGCGCGCCATCGCGGCGCAACGGGCAGGACAGCACCACAGTCGCCGCCGACATCGCCGCGGCGAGAAAATCATGCGCGGCGAACCCGACCGCGGTTTCCGGCGACGGCAATCCGGCCTTCGTCCGCATGGGCCGCGACAGCCAAGGCCCAGGCTCTGGGGCGGGGGGCCATATGGTCTCGGCGAGGCCGCCAAGGACGATCGTATCGACGGATTGCAGGCGCGCTTCCAGCGGCCCCCAGATGAACACGCGGGGGTGCTCGGCGCCTACGCGTCCCCGCAGCGCGCGGCGAGAGCGCACCATTTCCCCTTGCAGCAGCGCGTCGATCAGGCCCGCCAGCACGTCCGGATGCTGATCCGGCAAATGTTCGAACGCGTCCAGGGCGGCGGCGAGAATGGTGCTCAGCGCCTCGCCTTCTTCGTCGGCCCAGAGCACGGCGTCGCCTTGTGCCAGATCGGTCGCGGCGAGGTTTTCGGCGGCGGCGATGGCGGCGGCCAAAGCCTGCGCGGGGGCGACGAGGACGCCGGTGTCGAACCGCAGCGCCGGTTCCAGGCATGCCTCGACGCGCGCCAGGAAGCTGCTCAGTTCCGGTCCCTTCCCGGCGATCCCCAGGCGCAGGCCCGCCAGTCCCGGCAACGGCCGTGGCCCGCGCAAGGTGGCGATTTCCAGCGCGCGAGCCAGGCGGCGGCAGGCGGCGGGCGACAGGCCCGCGGCGGCGAAGGGATGTTTTAACAGGGCCAGCAACGGCACTGGCGCCAGAGACTCCGACACGGCGCGGACCAAAAGGCGCAAAAATACGGCGGGCGGGGTTTCGCTGAGTGGCTCGCCCGCGCTGTCGTCGGCGACGATGCCATGTCGCGGCAGGGCGGCGGACACCCTGATCGCCAGATCGCGATCCGGGGTGACCAGCGCCGCGACCCGGCCGGGAGTCTGCACCGCGTCGCGCAGGATCATCGCGATCGCCTCGGCTTCCTCCTGCGTGTCCTTGGGCGCCAATCGCGACAACCCTTCCAGCGCCGGGACGCAGGGCGTTTGCCAGGCGCCCATCGCGGCGGCGGGGAGAAGCGCGCGCGACAGCATCGCGAATCGCGGGTTTTCCCCGATGCCGGCGGCGCCGGGCCGCTTCTCCGCTGCGTCCGGGGCCCCGAGCCGTTTCTCGCCCGTGCCAGACGCACCGGGCCACGGCCAGGGCCGGACATCGGCCCGGGTGGCATCGAGGCCCGCGAGCAAATCGGCGAGGCCCGCCTGCGGGTGGCTGTCCGCCATACCAGCCCATTCCGCGTCGGTCATCGCGGTGTCGAGCACCGGCAGCACCACGCAGCCCTCTGGCAGCCGGGCGACGACTCGGGCCAGGCGGGCGACGGCCGGAATGCCCGCCGTGGTGCCCGCGATGGCGATCGGGAAGTCCGGCGGATCGGCCAACCAGGCGGCGGCCTGGGCGTTCAGCAACGCGACCTCGCGGGCGGCCGGGTTCATCGCTCCGTTTTCCTCCAACCACGCGGGCCACGCATGGGTCACGATCCGCAGGAACTCCAACGTCCGCGCCCAATGTTGGGCGAAGGCCGGATCGGCCGCGTCGGGCAGTTTCGCGGCGAGGTCGATCTCCGCGCGGTCCGCCTCATCCATCAGCGTCGCGAGTTCCGCCGCCAAAATCCAGGCCCGGTCCGCCGTGCGCGGGGCGCCGCCCGCGCCGTTCATGCGCAAGATCAACTGGGTCAGGACCGCGAGGCGGCGGTGCGGATCGACCGCGGGCGGCAGATCCAGTGCGCCCGCCAAGGTCAACGGCGCCTCGTCCAGCGCCCCCAGCGCGACCAGTCTGGGCAGCAACAGGCCGCGCCCGTCCGACATCCGCAGAAACGCGTCCGCCAAAGCGCGCGCGCTACGCCGGGTCGGGGTCAGAATAAGGCCGTTGGCGATGGCGAGTGGATCGCCGCCGCGCCGGTGCAGCCATTCCTTGGCCAGCGCGTCGAGAAACGGCGCGCCGGCGGGGATCGCGAAAAGGTTCAGGCCCGCGGTCAACGTCCGTCGCCGGTCGATAGCGCCTCCAGAACCCGTTCCGCCTCCGTGAGGTCGGGCGGCGTCGACAGATGAAACCACAGCCCGTCATGCACGATGGCGCGGATGCGCCCGGTCTCCATCGCCCGGGTCCAGGCGAAATTCAGGGAAAACGGGCCGGCGGGCGCGCCATTAAGCAGGTTTGGCCGCATCAACGACGCGCCCGCGAAGATAAAGGGCACGATTTCCCGTTCGCGCCGCCGCCGGGGGACGCCGAGTTGATCGACGGCGAAATCGCCCAGTCCGGTTTCGGCGTGGACCTGACAGGTTCGGTGAACCAGCAGCACGACATCGACACTGGCGTCGAAGGCATCCGCCATCCGGCGCAACGCGGTCGAAGCGCCGTTCACCCAAAACGCGTCGCCGTTGACGACGTAAAACGGGCCAGTACCCAGGACCGGCAATGCGTTGCGCACGCCGCCGCCGGTATCCAGCAATTCCGTCTCCCGGATCGCCACGGTCTTCGGTGGCGGTGTCCGCCGCGCGACCTGGGCGAGCACTTTGTCCGCCTGCCAGAACGCGTTGACCACCGCCGTTTCGATCCCCTCGGCGGCCAGGTGGTCCAGCGCGTGATCCAGCAGGGTCTTGCCATTAAGCATCAGCAACGGTTTCGCGGTCTCGTCGGTCAATGGCCGCATGCGGGTGGCGAGACCGGCCGCGAGGATCATCGCGGTGCGCGGGCGTGCGGTCATGCGGGGGCCTCGGGCGGGTTGCGGCGTTGTTCCGGGGGCACCCAGCGGTCGAGGGCGGCAGCCAGGGGCGCGGCGGCGGGTTTTTTCAGGGCTCGGTTGAGCAACGACCAGGTGCGGGGGGCGTAGCGGAGGTAGCCGGGCCGGGAGTCGCGGCGGGCGAGGCGGACCCATTGGCAGGCGACCCGTAAATGGCGCTGCGCAGCGCAGGCGTCATAGGCCGCGTGGAAGGCTTCGGGATCGAGATCGGGACGCGCGGCGAGATACCGCGTCAGCGCTTTTGTTTCGACTTCTGGCGGAATGTCGCGGCGGGCGTCTTGCAGCAGGGACACCAGATCGTAGGCTGGGTGGCCCAGAGCGGCGGTCTGAAAATCGATCGCACCGGCGCGGCGTGGCCCGGAACGTTCTGGCAGCCAAAGCAAATTGCCCGCGAAATAATCCCGGTGAACCATGCACCGGGGGCCGGTTGCCAGCGGCGCGAGCATGGTACCAAGCGCGGCGGCGACATCCGCCCGCGCCGCGTCCGTGGCGTTTGTCCCGTTCATCGCGGGCCACCACCAGTCGAACAAGGTGCCGGTGGCGGTCTGGATCATCTCCGCGGCGGCCCAGGGTGGCAGGTCCGGTGGCGGGGCGGCGCGCTGGAAGACGATGAGCGCATCGACCGCAGCATCGAACAGCGTGCCGATGTTGGCGTCCGAGAGAATGGCGGAAAACAAATCGTCGCCAAGGTCTTCCTCGATCACCAGGCCCGCAACCGGATCGGCCGCGAGAATGCGTGGCACCGACAGGCCCAGAGCCGCCAGATGCGCGGCGATGCGGAGAAAGGGACGCGTATCTTCGGGTGGCGGCGCGTCCATCAACACGGCACCGCCCTTCAACCGCAAATACCGGCGGAAGCTCGCGTCTTGCGCCAAAGGGCTGGCGTCCTCGGGCGCGAAACCGTTCGCGCGGAGAAACGCGGCGATCGAGGCTTCCCGCGCCGCGCCGGTCATGGCGCGCGGCCTGGTGCGGAGAGGCGGAACACGAAAAAATATCCAGAGTTTCGAAACATGATCCCGCCGCGAGATAAGCGGGTCTTCATGGCACAGCGGCGGGGTGGCTTCCAGGGGCGGGCGCACCACGGAGGCGATGGCAGAACCGTGCACGGGAAGTGTAAGCCGTGTATCCGGCTGAACAGGGTGAAGCCAGAACGCCTTCCTTCCCCCGCCCCATGGCCCAGATCACAACCGAGGCGGACCCGCCGCGAGGACGTCCGCGCGCATACGATCGAGTTGTTCGCCGATCCGCGGCAGGTCGAAGCGCGCGGCCTGGGCGCGGCCGGCCTCGCCCAACCTGGCGAGGCGGCGTGGGTCGGAACCCAGCAAACGAATGGCGTCGGAAAAGGTCGCGGGGTCGGCGGGGTCGGCGTAAACGGCGGCCTCGCCCACGATTTCGGGAAAGGCGCCCTCACGCGGACAGATCACGGCGGCGCCGTTGGCCATGGCTTCCAGCGCCACGCGCGCAGTGGGCTCTGGGGCGCGGGTCGGGATCGCGACAATCGCGGCGCGCGCCATAGCCGCCATCAGGTCGGGATGGTCGCGGTAACCCATCAGCGCGATGCTCGCGGGTTCGGCGATGGCGGCGATCAGTTGGGAGAACGCGGTTTCCGGGCTTTTCACCGCGTGCTCTGGCGCGCCAACGATTTCCGCACGCCAGCCCGGCAAGCGCGGCAGGGCGGCGATGCACGCGGACACGAACTCACTGGGTCCTTTCTCCGGGATCAGGCGTCCCGCGAACAGGACCAGGCGGGTGCGCCGCCGCGCCATTGGCAGGTCCGTGGCATCCAGGCCCAGACCGGAGACCGGCAGGCTGGCGAGATCGACACAAGGGGGAATGACGACGGGACGGCGCGCGGGCGCGTCCACGCCGGTCATGAAGCGATCCCGCAGCCAGTCCGACTGGGTCACGATTTTGGCGGTGCGCGCCAGCAGTGTGGCGCGTTGCGCGGGCAGGCGCGTCAGGCGATGCGCATCCGGAAGATCGTGCAGAAACAGGACCACAGGCACGGTCGGGAACAGACGTTGCAGCCACAGGGCGATCAGCGGCGCCCCATGCACTTCGACGATCGACGGCCGGAGCCGGCGCAACGCGTACAGCAGACCGATCGTGTAACGAATAAGCACCGGGCCGGGAATGAACGCCAAGACGTGCGCGAGGCGAAAATCGACGTCGCCGAAGACCGGTCCGAACTGCCGTGTGCCGAAGACCACGGTCCTGGCGCGGTCCGTGGCCAAGGCGTGATGGCGGACCGTCAGGCCAATGCCGCGCGCGCGTCTTGGGCCGAAACCTTCTCTGGGCGGTAAGACGATGGCGATGGTGGGGGTAGCGGCGGCGGACATCCGGGCTGCCTATACCTGGACCATCGCGTTCGCGCCATAAGAGGGCGGCGGCCCCGTACAACCGTCCCGCCATGGATGGACTCGCATGCTGCCCCGCCGTCTGATCGTGATCGTCATCGTCGCCGCCGTCACCCTGGCATTGGGCGTTTCCCTGGCCAAAACCCTTGCGCCCGGTGGCTGGACCCTGGCCAAAGCCATCATGTTGGGAAGCTTCCTGGTTTCCGCCCCCTGGTTCGGCTTCTGCGCGGCAATGGGGGCGATCGGGTTCGCGATCCGGCTGCACCGGCCCGCGCTGCAGCCGCCGGTCTCGTTCCACGGCCATCTGCCCAAAACCGCGATCGCGATCGCCGTCCGCAACGAGGACATGGCACTGGTCTTGCCGCCGGTGCGCGCGCTGCTGGACGGGCTGGACGCCACCGGCGCGGGGGACGCCTTCGCGGTGTTTGTCCTGTCCGATACCGCCGATCCGGCCGTGACCGGCGCCGAGGAAGCCGCTGCCGCCGCGTTCGGGGCGGCTGACCGCGACCCAAGCCGGGTGCATTACCGGCGGCGAACCGAAAACAGCGGGTTCAAAGCGGGCAACGTCATGGACTTCCTTGACCGGCACGCGGACGGATTCGAGCTGATGCTGATCCTGGACGCGGATTCCCAGATGACGCCGGATGCCGTCCTGCGCCTGGTGCTGGCCATGCGCGACACGCCGTCTTTGGGCATCATCCAGCATTTGACTGTTGGCGTGCCCGCGGCCTCCGCCTTTCCCCGCCTGTTCCAGTTCGGCATGCGCGCGGGCATGCGCACCTGGGCCTCCGCGCTGGCGTGGTGGCAAGGCGACGAATGCGTCTACTGGGGCCACAATGCCGTCATCCGAATCCCGCCATTTCGCGCCCATTGCCGCCTGCCGCTGCTGCCCAATGGCGCGCATATCCTGTCCCACGACCAGATCGAGGCCGCGATCCTGCGGGGCGCCGGGTGGGGCATTCGCCTGCATGCGGAGGAAGAGGGCTCGTACGAGGCCAATCCTCCCGCGCTTCCGGAATTCACCCGGCGGGAACTGCGGTGGCTCGCGGGGAACCTGGAATACCGGCATTTGCTCCGCCTGCCCGGACTGCGCCCAATGGGGCGGTGGCAGTTGATCCAGGCGATCCTGCTGTTCGGCTGCGCGCCGTTTCAGGTGGTTATGCTGCTGGCCGCCGCCTGGATCGCCGCCACCGATTCTGTTTCCCCATTCCCCTTCGCCTGGGCTTTGACCGCCAGCCTGCTGGAAAAGGGCACGGTCTACGCGCCGAAGCTGCTGGGATATCTGGAGTTGCTGGTGTCCCGGGATAAACGCGCGCGATACGGCGGCGGCGCGCGCATCCTGTGCGGCGTGGCGCTGGAAACAATGTTCACCCTGCTGATGGACCCGATCAACACCGTTTCCAAAACGGGCGAAACCATTCGCATCGCTTTGGGCGTGCGCGGCGCATGGACACCGCAGAACCGCGGCGAGCGCGGCGTCACGTGGCAGGAGGCGTCGCGCTTGTACTGGGCTCACACCCTGTTGGGGATCGGCGCCTATGCATGTTTCGTTCAGGCCGGCTGGACCGCCGCGGTCTGGGCTGTCCCCTTTGCCCTGGGGCCGGTGGTCGCGATCCCGTTCTGCGTGGCGACCGCCAGCCCCCGCCTTGGCGCCTGGTTGCGCGTGCGGAAATTGGCGGCGATCCCCGAGGAAATGTC
>JAYWAX010000427.1:0-4287 GCA_043782125.1 Acetobacteraceae bacterium
GCCGCTGCCGATGGCCCGGTCGAGCCGTGCCATGACGAGGAGGGGCACGGCGGCTGCATTCAAGCGATTGCCCGGGGGACCGGTGCCAGAGGATCTGGCGCCGCAGCCATCCGGAATCGAAAACGCCCGGATCGAGGGATCCGGGCATTTCCGTCGTGCGGCCTGAGAAGCAGTGGGGAGGAACACCGCCCTCAGGCTACTGGCATCTTGCTGTTCAGGCGGCCTTGCCGAAGGTCTCGACGGCGACGGTCACGCGCGCGGCGATCGGGGCCAGCGCCTGCTCGGTCAGCTTCATGGAGGCGTCAGTCAGCTTGTTCGACTCAGACATCGCCTTTTCCATGGCGGTCTTGGCGAAGCCGGTCTGCAGTTCCATCGCTTCTTTCACGGACTTCACCGTGCTGATCGCCTTGAAGGTCGTCACGGACTCATCGAACGAGGCCTTGGCGGTGGCGGCGAACTGCTTCGTCAGCTCTTGCATGCCCGCGCTCCAGATCTGGCCGGACTTCACGAAGGCTTCAAGATTGGCTTGGCCGAACGCAACGAAATCTTCGGTGTTTTTCATCATGGTATGGATTCCTTTGAGGGGTGTGGTGGGCGTGAGGGTTGCGGACGCGGACATGGAGGTAAGTACGACCTCCGGTATCGCGGCCGCGATCGTCTCTGCGGCCACTTCGAGGGGAGCTATTTCGGGTTCGGCATCTACCGGGACCTGGTCGATCGCTTCGTCCAGGACCAGGCTGGCGGGGGCCATTGTGGCGGTCTCGATGGCGATCGTCTCAACCGCGACGGGGGCCGGTTCGATGGGAGCCATGACGGGTTCGGCATAAGCCGGTTCCCCGCCGATCGTTTCGACCGGCGTTGCGCCGGCCGGGTCCATCGCTGCGGTTTCGATCGCGGCGATCTCCACCGCGATGGGGGCCACTTCGACGGGTTCGGGCGCGGTTTCAATCGCCGGTGCCGCGACAGTCTGAATTGCCTCGCGCATCGGAGCTTTCGCCACGGCGGCGTGGCGGCCCTGCGATCCTCCCTTTGGCTTCTGGCTCATCGTCGTTTCTCCTGCCGGGGGCCGGGGGTGCGACTGGCGCCCCACTGAGCCTCAAGAACCTGTGCTCAGCACGCTTGCTGCACTGCACAAGGCGGGATATAGGCCCCTCGTTCGCGGGGTTCAAGCAAGAAATGCTGCGCCGCACAAAAAACTTTTGTGGCGACCCCGGCGGCGCCGAGGTGCCCGTAACAGCACCCCGTAACTCGTTCAGTTTGATGAATTATTGACTGGACGGGGCGGCGATCCGCTGCTTACATGGCTTCTGGGGAATGCGGCGACGGACGGAACAAGATGCAAGGCCAGGGCGCAAAGATGAATCGTCAACGGAAATTCGGCCTTTCGCTGCCCGCGCGCGCATACGTCTTCGCGTGGCTTGGGGCTTTGCTGGCCCTGATCGCGATACCGGCCCAGGCGCAGGTGGGCTCGGCCAGATACAGCGCGATCGTCGTCGATGCGCGCACCGGACGCGTCGTCATGGGCGCGAACCCGGACGATTTGCGCTTTCCCGCCAGCCTCACCAAGCTGATGACATTATATATGACGTTCGAGGCGCTGCGGGACCGGCGCATTCAACTCGGACAATATGTGCCCGTCTCCGCCTGGGCCGCAGCGCAGGCCCCCTCCCGGCTCGGGTTGCAGGCAGGCGAGGCGCTGACGGTCGAGCAGGCCATTCTCGGGCTGGTAACCAAATCCGCCAATGACGCAGCCGCCGCTTTGGGCGAGCTTCTGGGCGGGACCGAAGATCGCTTCGCCCAGATGATGACCTTGCGCGCCCGGGCGTTGGGCATGAGCCGCACCAATTTTCGCAATGCCTCCGGCCTGCCCGACCTGAACCAATGGTCCACAGCGCGGGACCTTTCGACCCTTGGCCGCCGGCTGGTGCTCGATTTCCCGCAGCCATACGGGTATTTTGGCGTGTCCGGATTCGTTTGGCGCAACCGGGTCATCCCCAATCACGACACGATGCTGCGGACCTATCCCGGCGCGGACGGCATGAAGACGGGATATACCAACGACGCCGGCCACAATCTTGTCACCTCCGCGGTACGGGGCAATGTCCGGCTGATCGGTGTTGTGTTGGGCGCCGCGTCGAACGCGGAGCGGGATCAGCACATGACGGCGTTGCTGGACGACGGGTTCGGCCGGGCCGAACCGGCGCCACGTTATGGCAATCCGCTGATGGCGCTGGCGAACGCGGCCAGCACCTTCTCGTTCCGCGCCCAGACGCCCGTGGCTCAACCAGCGGTGGTTCAAACAGCGGCGACCGGCCGCTCGGTCCTGGCGCCACGCGCCGCGCGCGACAAGGCCGTGCAGATCGGCGGCTTCGTCGCAGAGCGCACAGCGTGGGAAGTGGCGCGCGAGTCGGCGCGGATTGCGCCGGGCGGGCAACCTCGCGTGCAGCCGGTGGTCTCCGGGCGCCACGCGACCTACCACGCCCAATTGCTGGCGGTCAGCGACGCGGAGGCGCGCACGGTTTGCGCCACGCTGTCCCGGCGCGGCGCATCCTGTCAGGTGTTCCGGTACGAGCAGCATTGAGGCCGAGGCCTGAGGGTAGAACGAAACGGCACCGCTTGACGGGACCGCCACAGCGGCCAGACTGACGCGGTCAAATTCCATGAAGACCAATAACATGAGGAACGTACGATGACGGACGTGACAATTCTCGCCACCGGGCTGGGGTTCCCCGAGGGGCCCGTGGTGTGCGCCGACGGTTCCGTGGTGCTGACGGAAATTCGCAACAATCAGTGCTCGCGCGTGACGCCAGACGGCAAGGTCAGCGTGTTTTCGCGATCTGGCGGCGGGCCGAACGGGCTGGCGATCGGGCCGGACGGGGCCTTTTACCTCTGCAACAATGGCGGCAGCCGTTATGTCGAGGGCCACTCGATGGGGATCGGGCCGCACCCGGATTACAAATTCGGCTCCATCCAGCGGCTCGATCCGAAGACCGGCGAGGCGACACTGCTGTACAAAGAGGTGAATGGCCACGTCCTGTCCGCGCCGAACGATTTGGTGTTCGACACCGCCGGCGGGTTTTACTTCACCGATCTGGGCAAGCGGTACGCGCGCCATCGCGATCACGGCGGGTTGTATTACGCGTTGCCGGATGGATCGAAGGTGACGGAAATCGCGTTTCCGATCCTCAGCCCGAACGGCTGCGGCCTGTCGCCCGACGGGAAGACGATCTACGTCGCGGACACCGAGGGCGCGCGGCTCTGGGCTTTCGACATCGAGTCGCCGGGCGTGTTGAAGGCGCCACCCCCTTTCGCGGCGCATAGTGGGCGGGTGATCGCGGGTCTGGGCAGCAACGCGCGCTTCGATAGCCTGGCGGTGATGGCCAGCGGCAATATCTGCGTGGCAACGCTGTCCACCGGGTACATCACCGAAATTTCGCCCGCCGGCGACGTCGTGCGCGCGGTGAAAATGCCGGACACCTATCCGACCAATATCTGCTTTGGCGGGCCGGACATGCGGACGGCCTACATCACCCTGTCCGACACGGGCCGCCTGGGTGTCATGCAGTGGCCGGAGCCGGGTCTTAAGCTGAACTTCAACTGATACCAGGGGTCTGAAAGGTTAACTCTTGCCCCTCCTCGTCATGGCCCGACTCGATCGGGCCACCGGGAGCGGCACAGCCTAGGCGAATAAGCGCTACCCCGCCGCGCGACGTGCCGTTCGTCGAACTGCCATGCCGCACCCGGTGGCCCGATCGAGTCGGGCCATGACGGGGAGAGGGCGTGCCATGGGTCAATCTTTCGGGCCCCTGGCATGACACGATGGATGGCGGGGGCCCCTGTCCTCGCCGTTCGTTCCGATCCGGCGGGCAGCGCGCGGCAAGCGCCGGGGTTTGACACCCCTGCGCCGGTTTGAAACAGTCCCGGCCAGCAAAACGGGCGGGATGACCATGAGCAGCACCATCGAGCCGATCCCTCTGACCGGGCCCAGGGCGGAGGAAACGCTGCCGTTGCCGGATTTCGGCGGGATCGAGATCGACGGGATCGATCTGTCTCAACCGCTGTCGCCCGCGCGGAAGGACTGGGTTTTAAGCCTGTTCCGCGCGCATCCGGTCATCGTGTTTCGCGGTCAGAACCTGACCAAGGACCAGCAATACGAATTCACCCTGAATTTTGGCGAGATCGAGGGGTTGCACGTCAATCGCCATATCGATCCGGTGAAATACTCGCCAGTCCATACCGTTTCAAATCTCGGGACCGACGGCAGGCCCGGGGCGCCGGTGCGGGAGC
>JAYWAX010000428.1:0-11807 GCA_043782125.1 Acetobacteraceae bacterium
CTGAACGGCCGTCCCTATGCCACGCTGATCTGCGCCGGTAGCGACGGCGAGAACACCGCGCGCCAGATCGCTCGCATCGCCACCGGCTGGCGCCTCAGGCGCGTGGCGGCACCATTGATCGTTCGTGTCGGCGCGCAAACGCCCGAGGCGATCCTTGCCCCGAAAACCATTGGCGAGGCCGATCTTGACCGCTGCGCGGAGATCGGTGCGACCTTGGCCGCCGGTCTCGCCGCCGGGATTTTCTGAATTATGGCGTGCATGGCGGGGTGGCGTGGACTTTATTCGGCCCGCCGCGACCGCCGCGTTGGGTTGGCCGCCGTGTGCGCGACCCAACGCGAGACCGTATATTTTCGGCGGCGGCGAGGCCCGGCGCGGGCGGACCCGGTAACATTGCCGTGCGGGCGCCTCGCTTGCCCCGGACAGGCGCGCATGCGACCGTCCGCCGTGTCATGATTGTTCGCTCCGCCATTGCCGCCGCCGCCGCGCGTCTCGCGCCTTACATCCGCCGCACGCCGATCGTCGACATCGGCGATGCACTGGGCCAGACCCTGCGCGCGACGCTGAAGCTGGAGTTGCTGCAACACACCGGCAGCTTCAAACCGCGCGGTGCATTCAATCGCCTCTTGACCGCGCCGATCCCGGCATCCGGGGCCATCGCGGCATCCGGCGGCAATCACGGCGCCGCCGTCGCCTATGCGGCCCGCGCCCTGGGTGTTCCCGCCGAGATTTTCGTCCCGGCCGGTACGCCCGCGACCAAGACCGGCCGCATCGCGGGATATGGCGCCCGCGTGATCCAGGGCGGCACCGCCTATGCCGACGCCCTCGCCGCCTGTCAGGCGCGCCAGGCGGAAACCGGCGCGCTGGAGGTTCACGCTTACGACCAGCCCGAGGTCCTGGCGGGCCAGGGCACCGTCGGCCGGGAATTCGAGCAGGACGCCCCTGACCTGACCCATATCCTGGTCGCTGTCGGCGGTGGCGGCCTGATCGGCGGCATCGCCGCTTGGTACGCTGGCTCCGCCGCCGTGATCGCCGTGGAGCCAGAGGGCTGCCCGACTCTGCACACCGCTTTGCGCATGGGGCGCCCGGTCGATTGCCCCGTCTCTGGGCTCGCCGCCGACGCGCTTGGCGCGCGCCAGGTGGGTGCGGCGATGTTTCCAATAGCCCAGAGTTTCGTGACAGAGGCCGTGCTCGTGACGGACGAGTCGATCGTCGCCGCGCAACGCTTCCTGTGGGAGCATTTGCGCCTGATCGCCGAACCCGGCGGCGCGGCGGCGCTCGCGGCGTTGCTGTCCGGCCGCTTCGTCGCGCCGAAGGGCGCCCGCGTCGGCGTGGTGGTTTGCGGTGGCAATACCGACCCGGGAAAGGTTTTGTCGCCTTAGGCGACGCCCAAAGATTAACGAGTCAATCGGTCAAAACGATCCTTTCATGGTCCGCGAAGGCGGACCATCCACGATTTGCGGTGCTGGACTGGTAAAAGACGTGGATGGTCCGCCTTCGCGGACCATGACGGGGTGTGTCGGCGCGTGCCTCAAACGGAGCGGTTATTCTTCGCCGTCGCCTTAGCGAAGGTGTCGTGCTGCCGGTTTGTCCGATTTCCCATGGACATCGCCGCCATCGGACCTGGAGCGAGGCTGTGTTCCCCGCTCCAGTCCCCGTCACGTCGCGATATAACGAGAGCCAGACTGTCTGGCTCAAGGCAGCACGCTCCCGCGCCGGCCGGTTGCGCCCGATGCGCTGGCGCGCGGTGGCAAAGTCATCCTCACGTCACGAATGCTGCAACGAGATCAGGGCCCCGGCGGCCGATTGATGCACCGCGAATGTATCGCCCGCGAAGCTGCCCGTCAGATGCAAGCGATCCACCTGCACCCCCTGATTGCTGAGTGTCAGCATGCCGTTCGTGGCGTTGAACGACACCGTGTCCACCCCCGCCATCGCGATGATATCGCCCAGGGCGAAGCCGGAGATGGCGGCGCCGACGGATGCGCCGTGCGCGAGCGCCAAGGTGGCTCCTGGCCCAATGAACGCGATGCCGGACAACCAGAGCTTGCCGCCGGTCAACATCGCCTCGCTGTTCGCCCCGATCTGGATCGTGCCAGAGCCGTGGATGTTGCCGTCCAGTTCCAGTGTACCCCCGGCCGCGCGGATGAGGCCGTCGTCGTCGATCGCCATGCCGTCCTTCAGGGCGATCCTGCCGTATCCGGAAATGACGCCGCCGGCCTGTACATCGATACAGCCCTTGGTAATCCCGGCGATGACGCTGCCGCCGGTCAGGTTCAGTGCGCTGCCGGTGCCGACCGTCAGACTCTCGCCGGCCGTCAGGTTGCCGCCGGCGCCGACGCTGACCTTGGCGGTGCCGTGCGCCGGGCCGCCCAAAAGATGAAACCCGCCGGCGACGCTGACGGAACCGCCCGAGGCGATCGTCATGTTGCCTGTCGCGCCGGTGTCGCATCCCATGACGGCGTTGCCGCCTATGGTAACCACCCCGTTATCGATCACATTCAGCGTGCCCGACCCGGCGTCGCCGATGATGACATTACCCGCGTCTTTCCAGACACCGCCGTCGATCGTCACGATCCCAACGCCTGCGGCCTGTTTGCCGATATTGGCGCGCCCGGTGTTGATGACGCCGTGCGTCGCGCCGGTGCCCTGGACCAGAACAGTGCCCGCCGCCTCATTTCCCACGATCATCACGTTGCCGTCGTTCAGCACCGCGCCCGGCGCGAAGACGGCGGTGGCACCGTCGCACACCATAAACCCCTTACAGGCCCCAACGCCCGCCGTGTTCAACGTCCCGTTGAAGGTTATCGTTTCCGAACCCAGAAGCATCATGTTGTTGACGCTGAAGATTCCGGACATTGGTGCGCCGGTATTCGTCGTGATCAGGGCCGTGTCGTTGATCCCCGGCACCACGCCGTGCGCCCAGTTATTGGGATCGAGAAGGTTGCCGGCCTGCCCCAGGCCCGAGAATGCGATCGTCTTTCCGCCCGCCATGTCTGCTGTCCTTCCTGAATTGCGTTCTGAATCATTCTGCCCGTCAATCGTTAATGGCGGGTGAAAATCATATAGCAAACAGGGTGTAACGGCGGCGGCTGGAAATATCTCCGTAAGTAAGCAACAGCTTGTAACTTTCGTGACAGGTAATTGTAATATTGTAACCATACCAGAATTCCGCCTCAAGCGAGACGCGGGACAGCCGGTATCTTCGCTGGGCAGCATCGGGACGTGTGGGATGCCAGTGGTGGATAACGCCGGTCTGGCCGTCGCGTCGAGAACGATGGCTAAACGAGGTAGCGCGTTACCCACCCCACGAAACCTTCGACGCCGCCATGGCCACCACCCGCGCCATGGCGTTGTTGCACGCGTTCCCGAAACCGGCGATCGCCATCGCCAAACGCAGTTTCCTGGGTGCCGATGGGTCGTTGCGCGACGAACGCCAGATGACGCTGCTATCGCACGAGGGCTGGACCCAGCGCGTCGTCGGAAGGACATGAGGGCACCTTGGCGTTTCGCGAAAAGCGCCACCCGTCCTGGTATCGCGCGCCCTTGGTCTAACGGACGGCTGTTTGTGCCTGGCGGCCCGTCCCGCCCGGCGGAAAATGCCGGGCCGCAGCGGCGGCGGACCCGGTTCGCCGCCGAAGACGATGGCACAGCGGTTGCTTCTGGAACCCCATCAACCTCGGGAGTTCACGGTCATGTCCGTCAGCCCTTTACCCATCGACTCGCGTCCCCCGCCCAAAAACGGGGCCCCACGCCCGGGAACGGGAGAGCCATGGAAGAACGCGCCCGTTCCGCCACGCGATGCGACGACCGGCGTGCAAGGCAGGTTGGGTCCGGCCACCACCGCGCCGCCTGCCAAAGCCGCCCCCGGGACGGCGCCACGGGATACCCCCGCCGGCGGAAAGGTGGCGAACACGCCGTTTCAACGGCTGGCGCCCGACATTCAGGCGATTCTGATCCAGGCCCAAGGAAAGGGCACCTCGCCAGCCACCGGCATCTCGCCAGCGCCTGGCGCCTCGCCCGCGGCGGGGACCGGCCAGACAGCGGCGGCTGCCGCCGATCCCGAGCAGAAACTCGCGACCGATATTCAGGCATTGATGACCCAATTGGGTGGAGCCAGCGGTGCGGCGAAGATGCCAGGCGGACACGGCGGCGGACCCGACGGCCAGTTGCATCGCGGGCGCCACCATATGGGACATATGGGGCACGGCGGCGGCCCAACCTCCGCCAGTTCGGTTGCCACGGCCGCCTCGGCAGCAGGCGGCGCCGGAAGCGGGGCGGGCCGCACGGTCGCCACCGTGCTGGCAGGCGATATCGCCAAAGCGATCCGCGCTTATGGCGCCGGTGTGGCAGGCGCTGCGGCTCCGCCGGCCAGTTAATCGCCAGGGCGATATACGCCCGGGGATAAGCGCCGAGGTAATATATGCCAGCGCTTTCAGGCGGACATCGGTCAGCGGCCTTTCAACACCGTACGATCGCCCTCGACGGCCCGCGCCGCCAGCCGCACGACAAACGCCTGGCCAAGAAGGTTGTCCCGCAGAGTCCCTGGGCGGGCCACCAGGCCCGGCACGTTCCGCGCAACGATGTTGCCAACTGCAACGGACTCAAACACCACTGGCGCGGCCTCGGCGAAGCCGGTTTGGATGCGGATGCGCGAGGAAAAAACCAGCTTGGTAACGTTCAGGCCAATGCGGGCCGCGTCCTCCGCCCGCAATGCGACCGCCGGTATGTCCGGGTCGAGCACCATCGCCATGCGTGCGCCGTTTACCGTTGTGTCGAACGCGACGGTTCCATCGCTGCCGCGTTCCGGCGCCGGCTCATTCGGTCCTGGCCGCAGCGCGTTGGGCTGAGTGGCGGGCTGGGGAACCGCGTGGACATTGGGGCGGGGGTCCAAGGGCAGAACGCCAGCTTGCGACGCGCCGGCCGGCAGCGGAGCAGGCGCCACCGGCAGCGCAACGCGAACATCCCCCCGGGCGCTGGGAACCGCGACGGCCGGTCCCTGATATTGCTGTCCCGCGCCGGCATTCGCCGCGGCAATGTCGGCCTGGTTGTAATATGCGAGGCTCGCGCCCACCACCGCAGCGATCCAGGTCGCCACGTAAAGCAGCCGTATGGCCGGATGTTCTTTCGGTCCCCCCGCGAGGCCGGCGAATCGCCGCGGCGGGCCCCAGGACCGGAACTCGGCGGTCTGGCGCCGGTAAATGTCGTCGCCGCCCGGTCCATGGCCGGCCCCGTCGCGCCCGTGGCGGTCTCCGTCGACGAGCCGGGCGGCCACCTCGCCATCGTCGCGCAGACCGATCCAGAGCGCGGGCAGGTGCGCCACGAACGCCAGGCATCCGGCAGAAACGGCACATAACTGGCCGAACGTCAGCCAATCCGGGACGGCTTCGAAGATGGGTGGCGCGAACGGAGCCAGACGGTCGGAAAACCGCATCGCCGAGGCGGCCCAGGCGGCAATGGCCATCAAGGACAGCAGCGCATATCCCTTGCGCACCGTCAGCAGCCGGTCGGCAACCCGCAGGCCGGCGACGTAAGGCACCGCGACAGCCAGGGCCATCGCACCCCACATGATGTCGTACTCGGTCAACCGGATCCGCGCCGTGTGCGAGGCCCAGGCGACGATCGGTAGCCGGTCCACGAACGAACGCAGCGGCGTCAGCTCGATGGCGAGCATCAACACGACGGGGAAGAACAACACTGCTTCGAGGCGCGCGAAATGCGGCCATCTGACCGTGAATATCTGGGGCATCTGTACTATTGCTCCCGGTGACCCGCCCGCCATTTACAGGGGAGCGGCTTACAAACCGGTCGCAAAACCGCCGTTTTCCGGCCGCCCGTCACTCGTGCGCGAGTATCCAGTCGTTGATGAAGCTCGCCAGGCCGTTGGCGTGGAAATCCCGGCGCAATGCGGCCTCGTCGTAGTCCTGGTCCAGCCATTCGAGGAAGGGTTTCCTTCCCTCCCCGTCGCGCTGATAGCGCAGGAAGAATGCGTCGAGGATGCCGGTGCGCGCCTGTTTGATATGCCCGAACCGGAACGACAATTGGCGCAGGGCGGCAGCGGCGGTCCCGCCCTCGAACAACACGCAAAGGCCCGCAGCGAGCCCCGCCCGATCGGCCCCAGATTTGCAATGCACCAACCCGGGCCCCGGCATGGTGCGATAAATATCGAGCAGGCGCAGAATGCGCTCGCGTTGCGGCGCGCCCCGGCTTTCCAATGACAAATCGTGGTGCGCCAACCCCAGTTTCAGCGCCGCGTCGCGCGACAGGTGATACGATCCCGTCTGCGTCGCGCCGCGCAGATTGATCACCGCCGTCAACCCAAACCGCCGGGTCAGACGCCGGAGGCGGCCCGGAGTCGGGTGATTGCAGCGATACAGTTTGCCCGGAATCACCTCCGCGATATTGCCGTAAAATAACCGGAACATCGCATGATCCACCAGCAACGAATCAACCCAGGCAAGCGCACGGCCCTGGGCGGTGTTCACATCGCCTTTGAAAATCGAGTTCATGGAAAAATGAAGTGTCCCCGGTGCGCGGTGCGGCGATTATGCCGCCCGGCCCGTGTCCGCCGCAACCTTGGCCACCCCGCTTTGGCCAACCACGCTCTGGCCAACCCCGCTCTGGCCAACCATATCGGCAAGTGCCGCCTGTCCATCGGCGCGCAGCCCGGAGATCGTACCGTCACGATCGGGCTCTGGTCGATTCTGGCTCATTTTCCATTTTCCTTGCAGCCGGGCGATCGTCAGTTCGAAGCCCACGATGCCGTTCAGCATGCCCTGCACAAAATCCGCCGGGGCATCGGCAACAGACCAGGGAACCGCGCGCGGGGTTTCGTGGCGATTGGTAAGCTGGGTGACAATGTCCAGAAGTTCGTCCTTGCCGTCGATGAAACGCAGCGGGCCATAAGCATGCACGACGGCGTAATTCCAGGTCGGGACGACTTTCCCGTTCTCGCGCTTTGTCGGATAATACGACGGCGTGATATAGCCATCCGGTCCCTGGAAAATCGCCAGCGCCTCGCCGATGGCCGCCTTCGCCTGCGGATTCGGGCGGGCGAAATGGCCGATCAATGTGCCACAGGGGCCGCGATCCGGGTCGAGCAGCAGCGGCACATGGCTCGCGATCAACCCATCCGCCGTCAGCGTGACGAGGGTCGCGAGGCCAAAGGCGCGGATGGCGTCGTGCAGCACCGGGATACGATCTTCGGCGAAGTGGGCGGGGACATACATGGCTGGCGGTCCGTGACGATGAGGAAGCCCAATTCTGCCGGATGCTTATCCGTTCCGCGACCCAGAGACCAATCCATGCGCGGAACAGAGGGCTTGCCCAACCGGCGCGGGCGGCGGCGGTTGGGCACCGTCCCGGTCAGACCCCGATCGGCTCTCCGAACGGAACCCATGCTTTTCCGTCGAACCGTTGCAGGCGCATTTTCTTCATGCCGTAATAATCGGTTGCGGTGGTGCGGAAGCGGATTCCCTTGTGCAGAAGAGGCAACTCGATATCCAGACTGGCGGCCTGACGGATGATGTTTTCGCGCGACAAATCCTCGCCGCATTGTTTCAGCACAACCGCGAGCGTTTGCGTCACCGAATAGCCATACACGTTGTTCGCGTCGGCAAGATCTCCGCCCGGCTGATATTTCTTCATGAACGCCAGCCAGTCCTTGAAGCCGGGATCGTCGGCCCATTGCGGATCGGACGGGTCTTTCAGGTATGCGCCGGTGATCAGACCCACCGATTTATCGAGACCCGCGGGGGCCAGCGCCGCTGCGACGGACGATCCGACGGTGGAAATGACAAACAGCGGATTCCAGTTAAGGTCGCGCACTTTGCGAATGGTCATCGCCGTGACCTTGGGGATACTGGAGGCATAAAGCGTATCCGCGCCCGAACTGTGCAATTGCACGATTTGCGAGTCGACCGTCGGGTCGGTGGGTTCATAGCTGACGGCGGCGACGATCATGCTCGCTTTATCGCCAAGCCCGTCCTTGAAGCCCTTGAGGAAATCCTTGCCGGAATCGTCATTCTGATAAAGCACCGCGATTTTCGCGTTGGGCTTTTCCGTCGAGATGTAACGCGCGTAAACCCGGCCCTCGATTTGGTAGCTGATTTGCCAGCCCATGGTCCACGGGAAGTTCTCCCGGTCGCCAAACTGCGTGGCGCCGGAGGCCACGAATAATTGCGGCACCTTCTTCTGGTTCAAATAGCGTCGCGTGGCCATCGAGGTTGGCGTGCCAAGCTGCTGGAAGATGAAGGAAACATTCTCCTCCTCCACCAGTTTTCTGGTCTGTTCCAACGTTTTCGGCGGGCTGTAGCCGTCGTCCAGCGACAGCAGTTTGATCATGCGTCCGTTGATGCCGCCCTGGTCATTTATGAACTGGGTATAAGCGACCTCCACGTGCCCGATCGGCGCGTAGCTGGACGCGGGACCGCTGTAGGGCATGGTCTGCCCGATCAGGATTTCCTTGGCGGTCACGCCCGGCATTTGTTTCGTTTGGGCGATGGCGGGTGTCGCGAGCAGCGCAGCGCCCGACGCGCCCAGGGCACGGCGGCGAGAAAGCAGGGTCATGTCTTAACCTTTCCTGACGTAACGGACACAGCGCAGCACCAGCGGATCGCGGAAATGCGGCCGCATTTTCTCGGACCAAGGGGTATTCGCCGCCGCTTTCCAGGCGTCGGACCGCCCGACATCGACCGATGTCAGATGGTACAGCGCCAGATATTTCTTCTCGATCCCCTCGCCCGCGGCCTGGAACCGGCGCGCGGACAGCACGCCCGGCACGGCGGCAAGCTGCGGAAGATGTTCTTTGTTGTACCACTCGTTGAACTCGGCCTCGGCGGCAGGATCGACGTTCATCGACGCGACCAGCAGACCCTTCGCCTCGTCCGGTCCAGCGGCGCTACCAGGCACGAGTTGCTCGCCGGTGAAGCGCAGGATGCGGTTGGCGATGGCGGTGACACGCTTCGTCCAGATGGAGGCGTTCTCATAACCGATCGCCTTGTATTCCGGACAGTAGAGAACGTCGTGGCTGGACAGGTCGTAGGTCGCGACGGCGACTTTTGGATGCTCGGTGCTGAGCCAGCGTTGCGCGTTGATGAAGCCGGGGACGCGCAAACGTTCCGGAATATGTTCCAGGTCGTACCAGTCGTGGAACTCGTCCTCTTGCGCCGGCGAATAGTCGAACGACGCGAATAACAGGCCATTGGCCATTGGCACCTCCCAGGGAAATCAGTTGCGCCGATCCTGCCACGGGGCTTGCTTGGTTGCCAGCCGGGGGGATTCACGGCATGACCACGCGAAATGTATTGAGGACTCCCATGGCCTTCCTGACCGAACCCGAGCCCGAATACGGGGCAAATCTGCCGATCCTGCCGGGCATCAGCCGCATCGTGGCCAATAACCCTGGGCCAATGACCTATCACGGCACCAACACCTATCTCATTGAAACGGACAAAGGTCTGGTCGTGCTGGACCCCGGCCCGGAAAATCATCCGGAGCATATCGAGGCGATCATGCGCCACACCGGCGGCAACGTCGCGATGATCCTGATCAGCCACACGCATCACGATCATGTCGGGGCGGCGGCGGAATTGAAGGACAAAACCGGCGCCCCCACCGTGGGCTTCAAGGTTTCGGGGCTCGACAGCTTCGACGCCGACATCAAACTTTCGAACGGCGACGCGGTCGCGGGGATGTCCGCGATCCACACGCCCGGCCACGCGCTGGATCACCTGTGCTTCGCGCTGCCAGCGACGAACGGCGAGAAAGTGCTGTTCAGCGCCGATCACGTGATGTCCTGGTCCACCAGCATCGTCAGCCCGCCCGGTGGCGATATGAAGGATTATTTCGACAGTCTGAACGTGCTGCTGAAGCGCGACGACGACGTTTATTTGTCTGGCCACGGGCCCGCGATGCGCGAGCCGCGCGAACTGGTGCGCGCGATGCTGGCACACCGCGCAATGCGCGAAGGCGCGATCGCGGAGAAGCTGAAGCAAGGCGCCTCCAGCACCTTCACCCTCATGGATGCGCTGTATTCGCAGGTGAACCCGCGGCTGCGCAACGCGGCGGAACGAAACGTTCTCGCCCATCTGTTGAAGATGGAGATTGAGGGCAAGGTCACCCGCGAGGGCGAAATCTGGCGGGCCGCCTGACGCCGAAGATTGACCGCAAGGATGGGGGTCGAAGACGGGCACGCAACGCGGCATGTCGCGCCGGAAAAATCGCGGAAAGCGCAACCTTCCGCGTGACTTCGCCGGGTTTCTATGCTGCATTGCACCATGCGCCACACTGGTGCCAACCCAACAACATGAGATAATGCCAAATGGAATGGGCCGCCGCCGCCGGATTGAAAATCGCCAGACCTTTGTTCGATTTCGTGAATGCCGAGGCGATACCCGGCACCGGCATCGCACCCCTTGCCTTCTGGAGCGGATATGCCGCGCTGCTGCATGACCTGGCGCCGCGCTGCGCGGGACTGCTGGCGAAACGGGACGCGATTCAGGCGACGATCGACGCCTGGCACAAGGAGCAGCGCGGCCAGCCGATCGACCAGACCGCCTACATCGGGTTCCTGCGGGAGATCGGCTATCTCGTCGATGAACCGGCGCAGGTCGCCGTGGCCACCGGCAAGGTCGATCCGGAAATCGCCTCGATCGCCGGACCTCAGCTCGTCGTCCCCGTCACCAACGCGCGCTATGCGTTGAACGCGGCCAACGCGCGTTGGGGCTCGCTGTACGACGCGCTCTACGGCACCGACGCGATCGCGGAGGACAATGGGGCCGCGCGCGCGGGCGCGTTCAATAAAATCCGCGGCGATCTTGTCGTTGCGCGGGCGCGCGCGTTTCTGGACTCGGCGGTCCCGCTGGCTCTGGGCAGCCACGCGGACGCCACGGGGTATCGTTGCGAGGGCGGCGTGTTGCGCGTCACGCTGAACAATGGCGCCGTCACTGGCCTGAAGGACCCCGCCGCGTTCGCCGGGTACAAAGGCGATGCCGCCGCGCCGTCGTCCATCGTTCTGAAACACCACGGGTTGCACATCGAAATCCTGGTGGACCGCGCCCATCCGATTGGCGCGACCGACTCCGCCGGCATCGCCGATGTCGCGGTCGAGGCGGCGATCACGACGATCCAGGATTTCGAGGACTCGATCTCCGCCGTCGACGCGGACGATAAGGTTGACGCCTATCGTAACTGGCTCGGTCTGATGAAGGGCGATCTGAAGGACACCTTCCAGAAGGGCGGCCAGACGATGACCCGGGCCTTGAACCCGGATCGCCGTTTCGAAAAACCCACCGGCGGCGCGTTGTGGCTGCCGGGACGCAGCCTGATGCTTGTGCGCAATGTCGGCCACCACATGTTCACCGACGCCGTGCTGGACGCGGATGGGCGGGAAACCCCGGAAGGCTTCCTCGACGCCGCGATCACCTCGCTGATCGCGATGCACGACCTGCGCGGCACGGGCCCGATCAAGAACAGCCGCGCGGGCTCCGTCTACATCGTGAAACCGAAAATGCACGGCCCGGAAGAGGTCGCGCTCACCAGCGATCTTTTCGGACGCGTCGAAGCGATCCTCGGTCTTGACGCCAACACGCTGAAGATGGGGATCATGGACGAGGAGCGCCGGACCTCCGCCAATCTGAAGGCCTGTATCGCGGCGGCGGCGGACCGTGTGGTGTTCATCAATACGGGCTTCCTCGACCGCACCGGCGACGAAATCCACACTTCGATCGAAGCTGGCCCGATGATCCGTAAAAACGACATCCGTGGCGCCGGCTGGATCAAGGCCTATGAAGACCAGAACGTCGATATCG
>JAYWAX010000429.1:0-11804 GCA_043782125.1 Acetobacteraceae bacterium
GGTAAAAGACGTGGATGGTCCGCCTTCGCGGACCATGACGGGGTGTGGCGGCGCGTGCCTCAAACGGAGCGGTTATTCTTCGCCGTCGCCTTAGCGGCAACGGGAACGTTTAAAGTGGCGGCTTCGCGTCAGGCCCAGCCGAGTTCGCGCATGGCCCAGGGAGCATTCCAGATTTTGGTCATGTGGCGGATGCGGCCATTTTCGAATTGCATGACATACACATAGTCGGTCGCGGTGGATTTTCCGGTCGGCGGCAGCGGTCCGCCCTCCCCGGTATGGGTGGCGGAGAATACGCCGTACGCGCATACGTTCTGGCGCTTTTCGTCCGTGGCGAAGGATTTAATTTCATAACATCCGTCCGGCATGAACGACAGCAGGCCTTGCATCCAATCGGCATAGGCCTGGAGCGTTTTCACCTCGGCCAGCGGTTCCGACTGCGCGGCGAAGCTGGCGTTGGGCGCGCAGAAAGCGGCGCACCCGTCCCAGCCTTTACCCGTTTCGCAAGCCTCGAAGAATTTGGCGGCGGTTTCGGCGATGCCTGACATGGTCGCGATCCCCTGTCTGTCACATGGCGCTGGCGAAGGCCGGCACCGCTCGCAACGATAGCGCCACGGCCAAGACCGACGCAATCCGCCGGATCCTGTCCTGCCGGCGGCGTTGCGTTGGACTTTCCGGCGGCGGCGCGGCAAGCTGGCTGAACGCAACAGGGGGGGAAGTCCAATGTCCTTACGCAAATTCATCATCGAGCGCGATATCCCGGAGGTTGGGTCGTTGGAGCGTGAACAGCTTCGCGGCGCGGCGGCGAAGTCCAACGAAGTCTTGCGCCAGCTTGGACCCGATATTCAGTGGCTGGAAAGCTTCGTCGCGCCGGACAAAACGTTTTGCGTTTATCTGGCGAAAGACGAGAGCATCATCCACAGGCACGCCGAGTTGAGCGGTTTTCCGGCGACCCGGATCACCGAAGTCCGCAAAATGATCGATCCCTCGACGGAACATCCGGGCTGATGCCAGTGTCGTCTGGACGCGCGGCGGCTGTGCTGGCCGCTGCGACCCTCTGGGCGGCTTTCGGCCAAAGCGCCACGCCGGCCCATGCCGTCAGCTTCGATTGCAAGGCGGCGTCCAGCGCGGTGGAAAAGTCGATTTGCGCCGATCCGGCGCTGTCCGAAAGCGACAGCACCCTGGCCGCGTTGTACGACCAGGTTCTGACGCGCGCCGTGTCGCCGGACGCGGTGCGAACCGACCAACGGCGCTGGCTGACGCAGGAGCGAAACACCGTGTCCGGCACCGCCGCACTCCAGGCGGTCTACAATGCGCGGATCGCCGTCCTGCGGGGCATCGCGTACGGCGACCCGGCCCGCGACGCCTGTATCGCCGTGGCATCGGACGAAATCCGGGCCCGCAAGGGATGCCGTGTCGTCTATGCCGGCCGGGTGGCGAACGCTCCCGGTCCGGCGCTGGCATTCCAAACCCAGGAATTCGCGGACACTGACATACCGGGGAAGGTCCAGGTCGTTCACTTCGTCGAAACCGGCGCCGTCCTCGGCTTTCTGTCGGCGGGCGTGGAGTATGAGCGTCCGCGGACGATCCAAAGCCCAGCGGGAACCGTGTTGTATCTTTTGGGCGATACCGGAGGCAGCGGCAATTTCCCCGACGACGCGTTGTATCTGTTCCGCGACGGTGCCTGGGTCGCGATCGATATCCAGACCTGGATCGACGACCTGTCCAAACGTCTGCCGAAAGGCCTGAGCGCGAACAAGGGAATTTTCCCCGACTGGAAAACGATGACGGCGGCGACCGCATTGTGGCGGGATGCCGATGCGAATTGCTGCCCATCGGGCGGCGGCGCCAACCTGACCCTGCGCCTGGATGGCAACCGTGTTGTGCTCGACCGGATCGAGCTGACGAAGCCGGCGCGGCGCTGAAACGAAAACCGCGCGGCCCTTGCGGGACCGCGCGGTTTCCTCGAACCCTTTTCGTGCGGCATGGCGCCGCCGGTCCCCGGGACGAACCCGGGGGTGACGATCGCAGTCCGTTACTTCATCGCCTTTTGCAGGTTCTCGTCCAGCTTCGCGAGGAAGCCCTGCGTCGTCATCCAGGGCGCATCGGCCGCAATCAGGACCGACAGATCGCGGGTCATGTGGCCCGATTCGACCGTTTCGATGCAGACCTTCTCCAAGGTTTCCGCGAAGGCAGAAACATCGGGCGTGTTGTCGAACTTGCCGCGATAGATCAGCCCGCGCGTCCAGGCGAAGATCGACGCGATCGGGTTGGTGGACGTCTCCTTGCCCAACTGGTGCTGGCGGAAGTGGCGAGTGACGGTGCCATGCGCCGCCTCGGCCTCGACCTTCGTTCCGTCGGGGCTCAGCAGCACCGAGGTCATCAGTCCCAAAGAGCCAAATCCCTGCGCCACGGTATCGGACTGCACATCGCCGTCGTAGTTCTTACAAGCCCAAACATAGGCCCCGTTCCACTTCAGCGCGCAGGCGACCATGTCATCGATCAGACGGTGTTCGTAGGTCAGGCCGCGCTTGTCGAACTCGCCCTTGAACTCATTGTCGTAAATCGTCTGGAAGATGTCCATGAAGTAGCCGTCGTAGGACTTCAGGATCGTGTTTTTCGTGGAGAAGTAAAGCGGCCAGCCGCGCAACAGGGCATAGTTGAAGCTGGCGCGGGCGAACCCCTCGATGGAGACGCGGGTGTTGTGCATGGCCATGGTGACGCCGCCACCTTCGCCGAACTTGTGCACTTCCAGCGACTGGGTGGAGCCGTCGGCGCCCTGGAACGACAGAGTCGCGGTGCCCGGACCGGCGATCTTCATTTCCACGGCGCGATAGATATCGCCGTAAGCATGACGCCCGATGACGATCGGCTGCGTCCAGTGCGGCACCAGGCGCGGCACGTTCTTGCAGATGATCGGCTCGCGGAAAATGGTGCCGTCGAGAATGTTGCGCAGGGTGCCGTTCGGGCTGCGATACATGCGCTTCAGGTTGAATTCCTTGACGCGCGCCTCGTCCGGGGTGATGGTCGCGCACTTCACGCCGACGCCGTACTGGGCGATCGCGTTGGCGGCGTCCACGGTGACCTGGTCGTCGGTCTGGTCGCGGTATTCCATGCCCAGATCGTAGTATTTCAGGTCGATGTCGAGGTATGGCAGGATGAGCTTGTCCTTGATGAACCCCCAGATGATGCGGGTCATCTCATCCCCGTCCAGCTCGACGACGGGGGTTTTTACCTTGATTTTCGCCATTCCGACCTCATTTTTCCCGTGGCACCCCGGCGGGGCCCATCGCATGCGACCCGGCCCGCCCCCGCCGCCAGAACACGCGTCCTGACGGCGAAGGCCGCTCCGATCAATGGCGCCGTCATCGCATTCGTGGCGAGGGAGGGCAAGAGCGAAGGTCGAGGGGTGTTGACGCACGCCGGACATGTCGCCGCGACAGGCGATAAGACCCTAAAAGCCCGCGCAGCACCGCGACGAAAGCCCGCGCAGCACCGCGACCAAAGCCCGCGCAGCAGCGAGACAACGCCACGGGCGGCAGCGGAATGAAGCGACGCGGGATGAAGAAGCGCCGGGCATCCGTCACCGCCAGAATGACTATACATTCCCGCGCCTGGCCGCTTACATTGGCATCTCGATGCAAACCGGACGGAAAACCACCTCCCCGATGAAACAGAGTTGTATCGGGGCCGGCCGCATGAAGTCCCGCACAGGGCCCCTGACCGGGCCGTTCCGCATTCCGGAGTTCCGACCCGCGCGATGAAACCTGGCTTCCTCCGCACCGCCCGCCTGATCCTCGCGATCCTGACGATCCTCGGGTCTGCCGGGGCGACGATCGGCGCTGCCTGGTACGCCGCGTTGCGGACCTCGGCGCAGCGGCGCGAAGAAGCGATCGCGCTGGCGAACGGAACCGCGGCCGGGTTGGCCGCCGCCTATGCCGAACAGATCGGCCGCCACGTCCTGGCGCTGGATCAAAGCCTCGATCTGATCGCACGAGAATGGGAAACCGACCCGCGCGGGTTCAATCTGGAAACCATTCGGGCGCGGTCGCTGATCCTGAACGGCATTTCCCGCGACATGATCCTGATCGACGAAAACGGCACCATCCGTCAGGCCTCGGTGCCAGAGGCGGTGGGCCGGAACGCGGCCGATCTGGACATTTTCCGGGAGGCCGCGGCGCACGCCGCCGACAAGCCGAAATTGCTTCTTGGCGGGGCCGCGGTGAACGCGATCATGCGGCAATGGCACATCGACGCCGCCCGCCCGTTGCGCAACGCCGACGGGTCCTTCGCCGGCATTCTCAATACCGATTATCGCGTTTCGGCCATTCTCGCCGTGTTCGAGGCCGCGCGCCCGCCGGGCAATGGCTATGCCGCGCTGATCGATCTGACCGGCGGCCGCCTGCGGGCCGTGTCGGGACCGACGATGGTCAGCCCTGACGGAAGCATCGCCGATACGCCGATGTTCGCCGCCGCCGACGCGCGGGAAACCGGGTTCTGGACCGGGCCGTCCGCCACCGACGCGGTCGTGCGCATCCATGCCTTCCGGCGTGTGCCGGGCACTACCATGGCGGTCGCCGCCGCGCTCGACGAACGCGACGTCTTGGCCCCTGTCGATACCTGGCGCACCCAATCCCTGGCGTTCGCCGGTTCGGTCACCGCGCTGTCGCTTTTTGTCGCCGCGGTCCTGTTGGTCGTCCTGCGGTCGTCGCGGCGGCAGGCGAACATCGCGCGCGAGCACCGGTCCGTTCTGGCCGCCGCCAACGCCCAGGCGGAGGTCGCGCGGGCGGAAGCCGATGCAGTGGCGCGGCGGTTGCAGGCGACGTTTCTGTCCGTATCCGACGGGGTCGCGATTTTCGATCCGCATCTGAACCTGGTCGAATGGAACGGTCATTTCGCCGAACGATCGGGCGTCAACGCCAGCCTGATCCGCACCGGCATGCCGATGGAAGACGTGTTGCGAACCCAGGCGCGCGAGGGGTATTTCGGCGATAACGGCGACGTCGAAGGCGAGGTCGACCGGCGCGCCGCGTTAATGCGGGCCGGGAATTTCGGCACCAGCGTCAGCCTGCGCGCCAAGGGCCGGGTCGTCGAAATGCGCTGCCGTCCATTACCCGAAGGCGGCTTCGTCGCGCTTTATACCGATGTCACCGATGCGAGGTCCTCCCGCCAGGCACTGCGGGACGCGCGCGAACGGCTGGACCGGCGCGACGCCGCGCGGACCCGGCTTCTGGGTGCCATCGCCCACGAAATCCGCGAACGCGCCGCGCCTTTGTTTCGCCCGTTCCTGGCCTCTTCCAGGCCCACGCCGGGTATCCGCCAGGATCTTGACCAAAGCGCCGCGCGGATCGATCGGACGGCCGCCGCGTTGGAAGAGCTCGCTGCGGCCACGGCGGACATCCCGTCGATTCAGGCTGGCACGACGGTGTTACGGCCGGGACTGACTGCCGTGGCGCCGCTGCTGCGCGACATCGTCGAGGCCGCGGGCCCGGCGGCGCGCGAACAGGGCCAGACGGTCCATCTGACGGTCCATCCCCTGGCGCCCGCAGAATTGATCGCCGACCCCGTCCGTTTGCGTCAGATCGCGGCCTTTCTGCTGGCCGAGGCGATGCGCCACGCGGCGCCTGGACCGCTTTGGTTGATGGCCGAACCGGGGGAGCAAGGTGCAGACGGGACCGACTCCGCGTTGCGCGTGATCGTGCGCGGCTTTGGCACGCCGTTCCCGGAGACCGCCGATGGCGTCTTCCCGGGCTTCGACGCGATCGCTGCGCCGGACGTGGACGGCCCCGGCGGCAAGAGTTCCGGTAGCGCCGGTCGCGACGGCACCGGTCGCGACGGCGCTGGCCAGAACGGAACTGGTCAGAACGGAACTGGCCACAACGGCACTGGTCTTTGGCTGGCGATCGCGCGGCACCTGACCGTATCGTTTGGCGGACGGCTCAACCACGAAACCTGGCTGACCGCCGATGGGCGCGCCGGCAACGATTTTGTTCTCGATCTGCCACCGTCGTTGCTTCCTGGGCGGACCGGACGCGCGCCGGGCTTTGCGCCGGGGGGCATGCCCGGGGAGATACCGGGAGAGGCACGCGCGGCGGAACGGCCCCTGCCCCGGACCCGCGTGCTGATGATCGGTCCGCTGACCGGCCTGCGCGCTGCGGCGGCGACGATGTTGCGCCGGGACGGTCACATGGTGGAGCTATCGGAAACCCGGGACGCCGCGATCCGCCTTCTGGGCGTCGTCCCCTTCGACATCGTGTTCTTCGACACGGACCTGCCGGGCATGACCGTCGAGGCCGCAGCAACCGCGATCCGCGGCGTCGGCGGGCCCGCGCGCGCCGTGCCGCTGGCTGCGCTGGCCCCCTCGCACAGCGAAACCGAGGCGCGCACCTGGCAAATGGCGGGGGTGGACGACATCCTGACCAGCCCCCCGGGCTTCGCCGCGCTGATTGCGGCGATCGACCGCGATGTCTGGCGCGCACGCCGTTCCGGGCAGCGGTTCGGATCGATGGTCGCCTGGGACGAGGACAGCGAAGAGGGCATCCCAATCCTGGCGCCCGAGCGGTTGCACGAGCTGCGCGCAACCGCCACCGCCGACGAACTGCGTCACATGGTCGAGGAATGCGTGGCCGATCTCGGGCGCCGCCTGCCCGCGCTGCGGCGTGCGCTGATGGCTGGCGCGGGGGCGGCGATCACCGCGCAGGCGCAGACCATGGCCGGGATCGCCAGCGGGTATGGGCTGTCGGTCCTGGAAGCGCGGCTGCGTGCGATCCAGGCGGCGGTGCGCGAACGCCGCCTGTACACGATCTCCGGCGCGCCCGAGGTGGTGGAGGAGGATATCGCCCGCGCAGCCGCGGCATTACGCCGCGCGGTCCGGCGTGCTGTACTGACGCCGCCGGAACCGGCCCAGGCCGAACCGGTGCAGCCCGAACCGGTGCAGGCCGAACCGGTGCAGCCCGAACCGGCGGACGCGCCTGGCCCGGCGCCGGGCGCGCCATAATGCCGGTGGCGCGTTTTCGTGGATTTTTCGCAGCGCATTAAGAGGCGGCGGATCGCAGATGCGTTTCGCCGCCGGTGGCGCGCCGGCCCAGGTTTCGCGTTTCGCGGGATCGGCGATAGGCTTGGCGCAACCACGAAAGGAGGACGCCATGGCCGTGGAAGTACGAGCATTCGGGACATCGTTGGGCGCGGAAATCGCCGGAATCGATCTCAGCCAGCCGATCGGTGCCGGGGACCAAAAGGTGCTCACGCGGGCCTTGGGCGACCATTTGGCGTTGGTGTTCCGGGATCAGGCGTTGACGCCGGACCAATACCTCGCCGCCGCGACGATGTTCGGACCGCCGATGCGCCAGCATTATTCGCAGCACAATATGGAAGCGTTTCCGAATATCGGACTGGTCTGGCACCGCAACGGACAAAAGCCGGCGGAAGCCTGGCACACGGATCACACCAACCGCGAAAAGCCACCCGCGGCGACCATTCTTTACGGCGTCGAAATCCCGTCGAAAGGCGGCGGCACCAGCGTCGCCAACATGCGCGCCGCGTACCTGGCGCTGCCGGAGGCCGAACAAACCAAACTGCGCGGCCTGCGCACAGTGAATACCCTGGACGACACGCATGACGATACGCGGCCCGAGGACGTGGAGAAATTCGGCAAGCCCATCGTGCATCCGATGGTGCGGACGCATCCGGTGCATGGCTCGCCCGCGGTTTATTTTCATGTCACGAAAACGAAACATATCGAGGGCATGAGCGCCACGGACAGCCGCGCGTATTTGCGGGACCTGCTGGACCGGATGATCCGGCCGGAGATCGTCTATACCCACCAATGGCGCAAAGGCGATGTGCTGGTCATTGACGACCGCGCCACCATGCATCGCGCGCACGGCGATTACGACCGGAACGAAAGCCGCGTGTTGTGGCGCATCATCGTCGAGGGCGACCGGCCCATGCTGGTTCAATAACATTCATCGGAGGACACCATGGCCAAAGGACTACTGCTCGTCGCGTTCGATTATACCAAGGCGCAGGCGGACGAGTTTCACGATTGGTACGATCTGGAACATATCCCGGAACGCGAACGCGTCCCCGGTTTCGGCACCTGCGAGCGCTGGATCGGCGTCGCGAACCCGAAACACGCCGTTGCGACCTATGAACTCGACAGCCTCGATGTGCTGCAAAGCGAGGCCTACAAAGCCATCGCTTATGAAAATCTGTCGGTCTGGTCGAAACGAGTCGGCAAAATCGCGCAACGGCTGCTGCGCCACGACGGCGTCCAGACCCTGCCCGGCGATGCCGTGGCCCCCGCGGGCAGCGGCGGATTGCTGGTCAACGCCATGAACATCGATCCCGCCCACGAGGACGAGTTCAACGATTGGTATGATACCGAACACATCCCCGCATTGTCGAAAGTCCCGGGCACAATTTGCGCCCGCCGGTATAAAGACCTGACCGGCTCGCACCGCCATGTCGCGCTGTACCATCTTGAATCGCCCGAGGTCACCATGACCGGCGCATGGAAAGAAGCCGCCGGAACCCCCTGGTCTGCCCGCCTCCGTCCGCATTTCCGCGATCACCTGCGCATCCTGGCCAGGCGCTATGTCCGCGGGGCGTAGCGGCTGAGCTTGTAGCGGCGCCCCGGCGTTTCCACACCGTGGAACCTTCGCCCAATACCCGCCGTCCGTGATAGGATGACGCGGGTCTGGCGGAGGGTTTGCGATGCGTTGGTTTCTGGCGGCGGCGATATCGGCGGTGGTTTCGGGGCCTGCCATGGCCGGCGATCTGACCTTAAAGCGGGTGATTCTGTCGTCTGGCGGGGTCGGGTATTTCGAGTATGCGGCCGCCGTCGATGGGGATGAATTCCTGGGCTTGGACGTGCCTTTGGGCCAGGTGGACGACATTCTGAAATCGTTGGTCGTGTTCGACCCGTCCGGCGGCGTTGCGGGGGTGGAGTTGCCGGGCCGCGACAATATCGCACAGGCGTTTGGGGACGCACCCTTCGGGCCGGAGGCGTTGGCTTCGCCCGCCGCGTATTTGAACGCGCTGCGGGGGACAGAGGTCGCGGTTCAGGGAAACCGGCCGATGACCGGGCGGATTTTGCGGGCCGAAGCGGTGACGGAGACCGTCGGCGCCATTGGCGTGCAGCGCACCCGCGTGACTCTTCTGGGCGCGGACGGGATGCGGCAGTTCGTGCTGGAAGATTCGGATCATGTTCAGGTCGCCGATCCTGCGTTGCGCGGACGGATCGAACGGGCGTTGGAAGCGTTGCGGCGGGAGTCGAACCTCGCGACACGGCATTTGACAATCCGGGTCAAGGGCAAGGGCAAGCGCGCGGTTTCCGTGGGATATGTAGCGGGGGCACCGTTGTGGAAGGCGACATACCGGCTGGTGTTGGGAGCCCCAGGGGGGGGCGCAGGGGGAGCTCCAACGGGAGCAACCGCGCGGTTGCAGGGCTGGGCGACGCTGGAAAACCAATCCGGGGCGGATTGGAAAAACGTCGCGTTGACCTTGCAATATGGCAATCCCGTGACATTCCGGCAGTCTCTGTATCGCAGCTATTTCGTGCAACGGCCCGAGGTTCCGGTGGAAATCCTTGGCAAAATTCTGCCCAGCATTGACACGCGCACGCGCGGGATCGCCGCGCCGCCTCCCCCGCCGGCCCCCGCGCCCATGGCACCGCCAATGCCGGGTGGCGCGATGACCTCGGCGAGGGCGATGGCCGGTCCCGCGCCCGTGGTGACGATGGCGCCACCGGCCGACATCGCACAGGCGGACGAAACGGCGGAAGAAACGATGTTCACGCTGAATCAGCCGGTCGATCTGCCGGCGGGCCATACCGCGAATGTGCCGATTTTGGACCAGGCAGTCGCGGCGCCTCGGATTGGACTGGTGCCGGAGGGGCAAACGCATCCTCTGGCGGCAGTGCGGGTGCGCAACGACAGCGGGCAGAGCCTGCCAGCGGGGGTTCTGACGCTTTACGATTCCGCCGCCGGCGCCATCGGTTTCGCGGGCGACGCGCGTCTGGGCGGCCTGCCGGCGGGCGAGAGCCGGATCTTGTCGTTCGCCCAGGATTTGCGGACGAGCGTGGAAGTGGATGAGAGCAGCGGGCCGGAGAAGATTGTTGCTTTCACGATCGCGGACGGCGTGCTGCGATATACGGCGCGGGCCCGTCAGATTTATCGCGTGACTGCGACCGCCCCCGCCAAGGAACCCCGCGATCTGCTGGTCGAAATCGCGCGCGCCAACCCTGGGCAGACCCTGACTCTGGACGACGGCAAGACCGGACCGGCGGAACAGACGGCGACCGCGTTCCGGCTCGCGATCTCGCTGGCCGCCGGAGCAACGAAGACGGTCACGGCCTGGGTCGATCGGCCGCTGGACCAGGTGGTCGCGCTGATGGACGGGGACCAGGCCGTGCTGCGGATCATCGCGAACGAGGATAAGTTGAACGCCCCGGGACGCGCGGCGCTGAACCGGGTGCTGGAACTGCGCCAGGAACTGGCACGCAGACAGGCGGAGGCCGCGCGCCAGACGAAGCTGCTTCAGGACGTTCAGGAGGACGAGGAGCGCATCCGGAAGAACCTCGCTGCAGTGACATCGGCCGATCCGTTGCGGGCGCGCCTGACCCGGGCGCTGGACGCCGACGAAACCAAGATCGAGCAACTCCGCAAGACCATCGACGACGCGGCGGCCGAGGTCGACAAGGCACATCGCGCGCTGGCGGCGGCGGTGACGGCGTTGCGTTTGTAAGAAAGCGCGAGTGTAAAGGCGGACGGAACGCTCGGCGCCTGGCGAGGCCCGCCACGTCATGGCCTGACTCGACCGGGCCACCGGGCGCAGCACGGCGATCGGACGAGAGGCGCTTGCCGCGGCCGCTCGTGGCCCATTCGCGCAATGGCGTGCTGCGTCCGATGGCCCGCTCGGGGGCGCGCCATGACACGGCGAGGACGGGGCGATGGGTCCATCCTTCCGGCGGCCGGTGCAACGGGCGCAGGTAAAAAAGGCAATGCACCCGCCGGTTGCGCCGCCGGGGCCGCCACGAGTGTAGCTCCGGAACAAACAGCACAAAAAGAGAACAAAGCGATTGACATTGGCGCCCAATTATAGGAATTAAGGCTGATTGCCTCTCCCCGATTCAAAGGCCATAGTCCTATGACTTGGGAATGCGAGCCTCCCCCCGTCAAAGGTTCCCGCCATGTTCGCCGTCCCTATCGCTCCCTGGCTCACCCGGCGCGGCATCCATTATGGGTGGGTCATGGTGGCGGCGACATTCCTGACCGCGATGTCCGCCGCCGCAGCCGTGGGCCTGCCCGGATTACTGCTCCTTCCGATCTCCCAGGAGTTCGGGTGGTCGCGGGGAGAGATTTCCTGGGCGATGGCGTCGATGCTGCTCGTGTTCGGCGCAATGGCGCCCTTCGCGGGGGCGCTGATGCTGCGATACGGCTTACGCCGCGTGGTCGCGAGCGGCGCGATCCTTACGGTCGCGGCCTTGACCGGCACCACCCCGATGACGGCGAAATGGCAGCTTTGGCTGTGTCTTGGCGTGGTGTTGGGCATGGCCGCGGGGATGACCGCGATGGTGCTGGCGGCGACGGTGGCGAACCGGTGGTTCGTCCGGCGGCGCGGCCTGGTGGTGGGATTGCTGGCGGCCGCGGCGGGCACGGGACAACTGATGTTTCTACCATTGGCCGCCTGGATCGAGGCCGCGCATGGCTGGCGGATGGCAATGGTGCCGGCAATCGCCGGGTGCGCGGTATCGGCGGTGGCGTACTGGCTACTGGCGCCGGATTGGCCGGAGGAGATCGGGTTGA
>JAYWAX010000430.1:0-4272 GCA_043782125.1 Acetobacteraceae bacterium
GCGGAACGCCGCCTGGCGTTGCGATAAACGTGTCTGGCTCATCGGCGTTGTCCTCCGTGATATGAAGGATACGCCCGCGGGCCGCCCGTGGCAAAGGCCGGCAGCCGGAGAATGTTCCTGGGCTTTGGCCCCTCGACACGGCCGCGGCCGGCGTTACAAATCGGCGCGGACATATAAGGGAGAGTTGGCATGTTGGTCGTGGAAAAGCCCTCGGACATGAAGGCGCATGTGGGGCAGGAGATTGGCAGCAGCGACTGGTTCGTGGTGGATCAGGCGACGATCGACAAGTTCGCGGACGCGACGGGCGATCATCAGTGGATCCATGTCGATGTCGCGCGCGCGAAGAAAGAGATGCCGAATGGCAGCACGATCGCGCATGGATTTCTGACGCTGTCGCTGATCGCGGGCCTGGCGCATCAGACGCACGACATCGTGAAGCGTTCGCGCGGGATTAATTACGGGTCGGACCGGGTGCGGTTTACCTCGCCGGTGCCGGCGGGATCGCGGGTGCGGCTGCATCAAAAGCTGCTGAAGGTCGAAGATATCGAGGGCGGCGTGCGGATGTCGTTCGAAAGCCGGATGGAGATCGAGGGGCAGAGCAGGCCCGCGCTGGTCGCCGAAACGATCGCGCTGGCGTACGACTGAACCCGGCGGTCCCGGCTGCCCCGCGACCGGACGCGGGGCAACGGATCTTTTCCGAGGCGTCCGATGGCCCGGACGTTGCGACGTCTGGGCCAGCTGTTGTGCTCAGCGGCTTCGGATGCTGTGCCAGCCGCCCGAACGATCAACCCATCGCGACGCCCAATCTGCGTCATGGCCCGCCCCCGATCGGGCCATCGGCAGCGGCACGCCCGGCGATTTCGCGCGATCCGGCCGCGATCCTTTCCCCGGAGGTTGGTTGTGCCGCGACCGATGGCCCGCTCGGGGGCGGGCCATGACGGGGAGGGGCGGGCCATGACGGGGAGAGGACGTCGCGCCAGGTTCAGGCGATTGCCCAGCGTTGGTATTACTCCGCCGCTTGCGCCGGTTGGATCGAATTCGGTCCGAACCGGTCGCGGAACGGCTGCGTATCGATTTCCTCCAGTTGGATTTCCCCCGACAGAACCTTCAGTTTCCATGCCTGATGCGCGGGTTCGTCGGCGTGGAATTCCGGCATTACCTCATTCGCGAACAACTCCAGGCTTTCGCAGATATGTTCGTGCGTGTTGCGGCCCGCCTGGTTCAGCAGGATCACCTGATCGATATTCGACGATTTGAACCGCCGCAGTTTACGCCGGATGGTGTCGGGCGAGCCGATCAAGCCGCCAGCCAGCGCGCGCGCCGCAGCATCGGGGTTCGCGGCCTTCCACTTGTTGTATTCGTCCCAGATATTCACCGTGTACGGATCGGGCCGTTTGCGCCCCGAGGACGAACCGAAATACCGCAACGCAAACTGGAAGAAGGTGGCGCCTTCCGCCCGCTTGCGTGCTTCCTCGTCGGTCTTCGCACACATGAAATAACTGACCAGCGCGATGTTCGGATTGGTCTGATAATCGCACAGCTTCTCCTGGCGTTTGGTGAACGCGTTGTAGTACGCGTGAACCCAGGCGAAGGCGGCGTCGGCGGACAGAAACTGGAACCCCAGAGCGCCAAGCCCGCGGCGTCCGGCCATTTCCAGCGTTTCCAACTGAGAACACGCGACCCACAGCGGTGGATGCGGCTTCTGCACCGGCTTCGGCAACACGTTTCGAAGCGGCATCTTATGCCATTTCGTGTTCAGCTCGACACCTTTGTCCTCGAACATCGGGATAATGCAGCGCAGCGCGTCTTCCCAGATCTCGCGCTTATGTTCCATCTGCCGGTCGAAACCGCCGAGTTCGGTGACCGAGCCCGACTCGCCGGTGCCGAATTCCACCCGGCCGTTCGACACCAGATCGAGGCAGGCGATCCGTTCCGCGACGCGTTGCGGCGGATTGGTGGTCAATTGCACGATGCCGTGGCCCAGGCGGATATTTTTGGTGCGCTGACTGGCGGCGCCAAGGAAGATTTCCGGCGCGGGCGAGTGGGAGTATTCCTCCAGGAAATGATGTTCGACTTCCCAGGCGTAATCGTAACCCAGTCTGTCCGCGAGTTCGACCTGACTCAGCGCATTCTGAAACAAGATACGTTCGTCGTCCGGCCCCCAGGGGCGCGGCAGTTGCAGTTCATAAAAGATTCCGAATTTCATCGCCGGTTCCTCGCGTTTTCCTTGCAGCGTGTTCGCCTGAGACTGAGCAGCCGGAAAGCGCGACCCGCGCCTTCAATCGAAAAATACACCAGCGCGCGACCGCTTCAAGCTGAACCGTCCGTGCTCTGGGCGTCATTCCCGGCGGGGAGTGCGCGACAAGATCGTCGCCATGTCAAGAGCGACATCGTCCCCGTGCGCGGGGGTTTGGTGGGTCAGCACCCGATCGACCACGAACAAGGGACGGCGTTTCGATTCGATATAGAGCCGTCCCAGATATTCCCCGAATATTCCGAGTAACAGCAATTGCGCGCCGCCAAGGATCAGCATGGCGATCATCAGACTGGTCCAGCCTTCGACCACGCGCCCGGTCAGCCAGCCGCCCAAAGTATAAATCAGCAGCAGCAACCCGATCCCGCCGATCGCGGTACCGGTCATCGAAGCGAGCCGCAGCGGAATAACGGAAAATCCCGTGATCGCGTCCAGCGCGAGCCGGATCATTTTGTGCAGGGGATAATGAGTTTCGCCGGCATGTCGCGAGTCCCGGTCGTACAGGATCGGCACCTGGCGCAGACCGATCCAGCTTACCATGCCGCGGATGAAACGATGCTGCTCCGGCATGTCGTTCAGCACGGCGGCAGTGCGCCGGTTCATCAGACGAAAATCCCCGGTATCCAGCGGGATTTCGATATCCACGAGGTGGCGCATCAGGCGATAGAACAGCGAAGCTGTTTTGGTTTTGAACCAGGTTTCTCCGGAACGCCCGCGGCGCTGACCATAGACGACATCGGCGTCCTGCTCGTGCATCAGGCGCATCATGGCGTCCAGCAATTCGGGCGGGTCCTGCAAATCCGCATCCAGAATAAGAATATACGCGCCCTTGCAGTGCCGCAGTCCCGCCGTCAGCGCAAGCTGGTGGCCATAATTGCGGGCGAGATTGACGCCCACGACATGCAGATCGCGTTTGACGAGGGCGCCGATCCCGCTCCACGTCGCGTCGGTCGAGCCGTCGTTGACCAGAATGAGTTCCCAGGACTCAAGACCTTCGCAAACCGCCGCGACCCGGCGGTGAAATGCATCGAGGTTGGCCGTTTCATTGAAACAGGGTGCGACAATGGACAAAAACATAATGAACTACCTTACCATCGGCGAAGGGCGATCGTATCCCGCGAGACAGCGGCTGGTTTCGCGGATCGCGGCGAACAGCGGGTTCGCACGCAGGCGGGCGCGTTCGATCGGATCGCAGGTCACAACAATCGTGCCCGGTTCGAACCGCGTTCCAGCCACCGCAAGGCGAATATGCTCGCCACGGCGGGCCGCGTCCTGTGTATGAAACAGGGCAATAGGGTTGTAATTCGCGAAACCCGCGCCGTTGGCCAGCCCGCCATCCACGATCGCGGCGCCGTCCAGGCGCGCATCGCCGCGAAGCTCATTCAGGAACGATCCGTACCACACCTGATCCGGCGCGTAGGGGCTCTCCTCACCGGGGGTGCGGATGTTCTGGTACCAAAAAATCAGCAGCAGCGCGAAGCCGAGCGGGCGCAGGATCGTGCCGCTTTGCATGGCCGTTCCGAACCGGCGCAGCAGTGTTGTGGCCGCGACACCGATGGCGATCGCCAGCAGGGGGACCGTTGGCACAACGTACCAATACAGCTTGGTGCGCGCGGTGGTCAGCAGCAGCAGCCAGGACGCCACCGTCAGGACCATCAGCAAACACAGACGCCGGCGCGCGGGATCGGGGTCGCGCCAGACCAGGAACAACGCGGGCGACAGCAGAATCGCGGGCTGCATCGACACCCCGAGAATTTGCAAATAATAAAATGGCCCTTCGACGTGATCGTCCAGCGCGGTCGCCATCCGCCCGCCCATATCGTTCGCCCACATGGCCGCGAGGTAGCCCGGCCCAGAATGTTCGCGCACCGCGAACCAGGCAGCCAGAACCGCGCAGGCGCCGAACACGGACAGCCATAAACGCCAGTCGGACACGATCGCCAGAACCCGGCGGCGCGCGATCGCGTAAGCGAGCAAGCCGGGCACCGCCAGACCGCCTGCGACGCCCTTGGTCATGA
>JAYWAX010000431.1:0-4265 GCA_043782125.1 Acetobacteraceae bacterium
AGTCCAATCCAGCGTGGGACGCATGACCACCAACTGCGCTCTGGCCCCGGACGGGCGCACCCTCTACATCGTCGAGTCAGAGACCGGCTCCATCCTGACCGCGGAGATACCAGCACCATGACCGAATTCGTTTCCATCTGCGACGTAGGGCCGCGCGACGGACTGCAAATCGCCAAAACCCGCATGACCACGGACGACAAGGTGAGGTGGATCGCCTCCCTGTACGCCGCCGGGATCCCGGAGGTCGAGGTCGGCAGCTACGTCCCCCCGCGCGTCATCCCGCAGTTGTCCGACACCGCCGAAATCGTGTCCCGCGTTCTCGCCGAGGTCCCCGGCCTGGTCGTCCAGGCGCTCGCCCCCAATCTGCGGGGCGCGCAGAATGCGTTCAACGGCGGCGTCCATAAGATCAGCATGCCGATCTCGGTCAGCGAGGGCCACAGCAAGGCCAACCTCAACCGCACCCCTGCCGACTCGATCGCGATGATGAAAGATGTCATGGCCTGGATGAAGGCGCAGGACCGCCACGTGCCGGTGATCGTTGGCGCCTCCACCGCCTTTGGCTGCTCGATTGACGGCATCGTCACCACGAAACAGACGGTGGCGCTGTGCAGAGGCCTCGCCGATGCGGGCGTCGAACACATCATGCTCGCGGATACCGTCGGTTACGCCCATCCCGCGCAGGTCCGAGAGGTCGTCCGCGCCGTTCGTTCGGAAATCGGCCCAGTGGTCTACGGCCTCCACATGCACGACACCTGCGGACTGGGCATTGCCAACTGCCTCGTCGGGCTGGAAGAGGGGATCCGGGCGTTCGACACCTGCCTCGCCGGTCTCGGCGGCTGCCCGTACGCGCCGGGCGCTTCGGGCAACGTCGTGACGGAGGACCTGGTGTTCATGCTGGAAAGCATGGGATTCCGCACCGGCATCGATCTGGAAAAGCTGTTTGTGTCGCGCGATATCCTGCACGCGGGTCTGCCCGCCGAGCCGCTGAGCGGGCAATTGGCGAAAGCGAAAATTCCGCCGACATTTCGCAAAGCCGCCTGAACCGAGGGAGGCGTCAGGTATAGGCGGCTTCCAACATCTTCCGGATCTCCTCCGGAATTGGATCGTCCAGGTCCCCCGCCGGAGGTTTAGCGGGCGCCGCTGAAACCTCCCGGACCTCGGGAGGGGCGGTGTGTTTCGGCTGTTTCCGCCTGGGTGCTCTGGGTTTCACGGCGTCGCCTTCGCTGGTCTCCGTCCAACCTGCCTGATTGCGGGTGCCGCCGTCCAGCGTTTCGCCCGGTGCCCCGTGGCGGAATAACCGCCACGGTGATAACGAGACCGCCAACAGAAACCACCCTCTGGGAACGAACCGCCATGATCCCTCGCCCGATCCTGCCCGCGCCGCGCCGTGCCATCCTGAAAGCCGCCGGCGGGCTCGCTGGCATCCTGGCCACCGGCCGTGCCCCCGCCTTTGCGCAGACCGCGCCGAAGAAGCTCATCATCGCCCATATCGTGCCGCCGCCCGAATCCGGCGCCGTCGCGCTGAAATGGCTCGCCGAGACGCTGACCGAACGCTCCAAGGGCGAGCTGAGCGTCGACTTCCACGGCGGCACGCTGCTTACGAAGGAAATCGACATTCTCAACGCGGTGAAGGCCGGGAATGTTACCATCGGCACGCCGTCCGGCGCAGCGGCGACGATTTTTCCGGAAATGGGCGTTTTTCTCGTGCCCTATCTGATTGGGTCGTACGAACAATCCTATAAAATCCTCAACGGCGCCGTTGGCGACAAATTGGACAAGACGTTCCAGGAGAAATACGGCGTCAAAGTCCTTTATTACTTCGATTATGGGTTTCGCCATTTCTGGAATTCGAAACGCCCCATTAACGAGCCCAAGGACCTGCGCGGTCTGAAAATCCGCACCCAGCCATCCAAGGTTTTCACCGACACCGTCAACGGCCTTGGCGCCGTCGCCGTTCCCCTGGGGTGGGCCGAGGTTATCACCGCCGCGCAACAAGGCGTCATCGACGGCGCCGATCTGCCGGTTGTGAACATGGTGCCGCTGAAAGCCTACGAAGTTTCGAAATATTACTCCATGACCGGCCACAATTATGGCGCCACCTGCGTCGCCATGAATCTTGGCATCTGGAACAGCCTCTCGCCCGCGCAACAAAAACTGATGCTGGACACGTCGCGAGAAGCCCAGGGAATGGTGCGGAATGCGACGGAAAGCATCGACAGCGAAAAGGCGGCCAAGGAACAACTGGAATCGCGCGGCATGATCGTGAACGCTCCCAATCGCGACGCATTCAGAAAGGTCGCGATGGAGAAGGTCTGGCCGAACTACCAGAAACAATATGCCGAGTTGTGGGACCAGATCACCGCCGTCAAGGTCTGAACCGTATGTCTTCCTCGTTGAGCCGGGCCGCCATCGCGGTTCCGCGCGCCTTCGTCGGCGTCATGGTACTGGGCGCCATCGGGGTGATGCTGTTCGGCGTCTTTGCCCGCTATATCCTGCTGCCCATCACCAACTGGTTCGACGTCGATCCCGTGAACTTCTTCTGGGTGGAGGAGGTGGGCGAAACCGCGCTGGCCTGGATCACGATGATCGGTGCGGCGCTCGCGGTTTTGGAACGCGGCCATTTCCATCTGGCCATTCTGGTGCATCGCATGCCGTCCAACGCGCAGCGGTTCATGGATATCGCGACCCATGTGCTGGTGTTCGGGTTCGGCGCCCTGGTCACCTGGCTTGGGATTAAGCTGGCGATCCTGAACCACACGCTGACCTCGCCCGGCCTGGAGTTCAGCCTCGCCTGGCTCTACGTGCCCGAGGCCATCGGCGGCGCGTTGATGGCGTTTTACGCTGCCCACATGATCCGGAAGAGGCTGTAACCCATGGTCCTCGCCGCCACTGTCCTCGTCTTCGTCATTTTGCTGTTGCTCTCCGTCCCGATCGTTTTCTGCCTGGGCGCCGCCGGAGTCGCGGGTATGCTTCTGGGCGGCTACCCTCTGCAGCAACTCGGCTCCTCCATGATTGCGGCGTCGCAGAGCTGGGTTCTGCTGGCGATCCCGTCCTTCATCTTCGCGGGCTCTATGATGGAGCGCGCGGGCATGTCCAACTCGCTGGTCGAACTGGCCCGCGCCCTTGTCGGCTGGGTCCGCGGCGGTCTGGGCATGTCCGTTATCGTCGTGTCCTATTTCTTCTCCGACATCTGCGGCTCCAAAATGGCCGAGGTCTCCGCGCTTGGCTCCGCTTTGGTTCCGCCCCTGAAACGCGCGGGCTACCGGGCCGAGGACGCCGCCTCCCTGATCGCGGCGGGCACTGCCATGGGAATGCTGGTGCCGCCCGCGATCTTCATGATCGTGATTGCTTCGGTGACCAACCAGTCCGCCGTGACGCTGTTCCTGGCGGGGTTCATTCCGGCGGCCACGGTCGCCGCGATCCTCTGCGTCCTGGTGATGATCCAGGCCCAAATCATGGGTTGGCCCAAAGACTCCCGGACCAGCTTCACCCGTTTGTGGCGCGCCTCCCGCGACGCCGCCGTGCCCATGGTCATCCCGGTCGTCATTCTCGGCGGCTTCTATCTGGGCGCCTTCACCGCGACCGAGGCCGGCGCGATTGTCGCGCTGTATTCGCTGATCGCCGCGAAATATTACTACAAAAGCGTTACCTGGGCCGAAGTCTTCGACATTGCCTGCGAGGCCGGAGTGTTGACGGGCGTCGTCGTCTATTTGCTGTCCGTCGCGACCATCTTCCAGTATCTGATGGGCCTGTCCGGTATGCCGCAATTCCTCGGTTGGGCTTTGGGGCCGCTGGAATCCAGCCCGTGGCTGTTCCTGACGGCGGTGGCGCTGCTGACTTTGGTCTTCGGCATGTTACTGGAAGGCTTGCCCGCCGCTGTCGTGCTGATCCCCGTGGTCTTCCCGATCGCCATGAAAATCGGCATTCACCCCATCCATTTCGATATCGTTCAGACAGCCGCCGTCGGCATCGGCCTGTTCACCCCGCCTCTGGGCGTCGGCCTGCTGATGGCGTTGCGCTTCGCCGAAGTCTCTGTCTGGCAGCACGCGCGCACCTATGTGCCCTATCTGATCGCGCTGCTGATCGGGCTGATGGTCATTATCTGTGTGCCGGAATTGTCGCTGATGCTGCCGCGCAGCGCGGGGATGATCAAGTAAGACTCAGCGCCGCGCGGCCGCCGGCTGGCGCCGGGTGTTGACCCCGGCCCCTGCCCGGAGGACGTTGCCGTCAACATTCAGGGAGAACGAACATGTCGCTGCGCGAAG
>JAYWAX010000432.1:0-4263 GCA_043782125.1 Acetobacteraceae bacterium
TGGTCCGCCTTCGCGGACCATCAACGTCTTTTGCCAGTCCAGCATCGTAAATCATGGATGGTCCGCCTTCGCGGACCAAGGCGGGATCGTTTGGACCTATCGACTCGTTAATCTTTGCGTGTCGGATAAGACCCCGTGGTCCGGCGATCATGGCGGGATCAAAGATGACATCCTCGCGAAACCGGATGACAAAGTGAGCATTTCCCCGGCCGGAGACGTAGGGGCGCAGAACCCTGACGGGTCGAGGTCTTCCCTGGATGGAATTGACGGAACGCGTGCCGGGAACGGGCCGCGCCGATAAACGGGCCCAACGATAGCACCAACCGGTAAACCAATCGCTAACGCGCCACCCTTTTCAGCACCAACCGGCGACGCCTTTTTACGCTGCCAGTGCCCAGGCTATCCGCGTTCTCGCGCGGGTGGCCCTTACCGCTCAGGCTCGTCCCCATCCGTCGTCACCTCGATATCCGAGGCAATCGCGTCGGCATCGTCTTCCAGGTCGCCAGCATCCTCCAGGACATCCTCGTCCTCGACATCCTCGACGCCCTCGACCTCCACTTCCTCGATGCCGGGCGCCGCCGCCGGCTTTTTCACGATTTTGCTGTCCGCCACATTGCCGCCCATCCGGCGCGGCCTCGGCTGCTCCGGCGGCTGCTCCACGCCGCATTTCGGGCACACTGGCGGTGCGCGGGTCAAATCGTAAAAGCGCGCCTGGCAGGCGACACACACTCGTTTGGAGCCAAGTTCCGGCTTCGCCATCGCGGCAGACCCTTTGTTCGCGGGGTGACAGGCGTTTTGAGGGCGCGGCCATGCCACCCCGGCGGGCGGCTGTCAAACAGGATTCGCCTCTGTACAGGGACGGCGTATAGGAGCGGCGCGAAACACATCGCTGCCGCGCACCGCGCAATCGAGGAAAAGCCGCTCATGGATCACGCCCCTTCACGCCCCATGGCCAGCAGCCGCGCGCCCGGACCGCTGTCCGGGCAGATCGCCGTGCCGGGCGATAAATCGATCAGCCATCGCGCCTTGATGTTCGGCGCGCTGGCCATCGGCGAGACCCGAATCGCGGGGCTTCTCACCGGCGAGGACGTGCTGCGCACCGCCGCCGCCATGCGCGCTCTGGGCGCCGAAGTGATCCAGGAGCCGGACGGTATCTGGATGGTCGCCGGCTGTGGCGTGGGCGGCCTGGCCGAACCCGAAGATGTCCTGGACATGGGCAATTCCGGGACCGCCGCGCGCCTGCTGTGCGGCATTCTCGCCAGCCACCCGATTTTCTCCGTCCTGACCGGCGACGCCAGCCTGCGCCGCCGCCCGATGCGCCGGGTCATCGATCCGCTGATCGCGTGCGGCGCCCGGTTCATCTCGCGCGAAGGCGGCCTTCTGCCGCTCTCCATCGAGGGCGCGCCCGAAGCGTTGCCGTTGGAATACCGCGTGCCCGTGCCCTCGGCGCAGGTGAAATCGGCCCTGCTGCTGGCGGGTTTGAACGCGCGCGGGACAACCATGATCGAAGAGCCGGAGGCGACGCGCGACCATACCGAAAACATGCTGCGCCATTTCGGCGCCACGGTGATCGTCGAACCCGCCGGCAAGGGCCGGATTATCCACCTGCACGGCCAGCCCGAACTGATGGCGGCGGACGTCGTCGTGCCCGGCGATCCCTCCTCCGCCGCCTTTCCTCTGGTCGCGGCGCTGCTGGTCCCGGGATCGTCGGTGACCATTCCCGCCGTCGGATTGAACCCGCTGCGCACCGGCCTGTTCCTGACGCTGGAGGAAATGGGCGCCGCCATTGTTATCGAAAACCGCCGTCTGGAAGGCGGCGAGCCCGTGGGCGATCTGATCGTGACCGGCACCGCCCTGCGCGCGGTGGACGTGCCGCCGGAGCGCGCGCCCACCATGATCGACGAATATCCGATCCTGGCCGTCGCCGCTGCAGGTGCCTCGGGCGTCACCCGCATGCGTGGCCTGAAGGAACTCCGCGTCAAGGAAAGCGACCGCCTGTCCGCCACCGCCGCGCTGCTTTCCGCGAACGGCATCCGCGTGGAAATCGAGGGCGACGACCTGATCGTCCATGGCACCGGCGGCACGATTCCCGGCGGTGGCCACGTCGAAACTCACATGGACCACCGCGTCGCGATGTCCGCCCTGGTACTGGGCTGCATCGCCGAAAAACCCGTCACCGTGGACGACGTCAGCTTCATCGACACCAGCTTCCCCGGTTTCGCCGCCCTCATGGCCGCCCTGGGCGCCGCCATCGCGGATTCCTGACCCGATGGCCAAATGGATTGTCGCGATTGACGGCCCAGCGGCGGCGGGGAAAGGGACTTTGGCGCGCCGGATGGCGGCCAGGTTGGGACTGCCATACCTCGACACCGGCCTGCTTTACCGTGCCGTCGGACGCCGCGTGCTGAACGCAGGAGAAGACCCCGGCGACCGGGAAGCGGCCGAACGCGCGGCGCTGGCGCTGCGGCCCGAGGACATGGAACGGACCGATCTCCGCGTTCCCGCCGTCGATGCCGCCGCCAGCACGGTCGCGGATGTGCCCGGCGTACGCGCCGCCCTGCTGGACTTCCAGCGCCGCTTCGGCATCGAACGTGGCGCCGTGCTGGACGGGCGCGACATTGGCACCGTGATTTTCCCAAATGCCGACCTGAAATTGTTCGTCACGGCCAGCCCGGAGGAACGCGCTCGCCGCCGCTGGCTGGAACTGCGCGGACGCGGGCTCGACGCGGACCTCGCGGAGGTCGAGCGCGATATTCGAGCCCGCGACGCCCGGGACATCGCGCGCGCCGCCTCGCCTTTGGTTGCAGCGCCCGACGCGGTTGAAATCGACACGACGAACATGGATGCGGACGCTGCGTTCGGCATGGCGCTGCGGGCCGCCGCCGCACGGTTCGGCGTTGACATTTCCAACCTGGTCAACTAACCTGACCAAGTAGAAAATCTTCGGTGGCCAGCGAAAAATCCCGCCGCCGTTAACCCTTCGTCAACCTGGTGCCGTTATGCCCGAAGTCATGAACCTCTATGACGCGAAAGCGCAGTTGTCGCGCCTCATCGACCGTGCCACGGCCGGCGAGGACATTCTCATCGGCCGTGCGGGCAAGCCCTTGGTGCGTCTGGTCCCTGTGGACGGCATGGCACCGCGCGCGCCCGGCCTGCTGAAGGGCCTCGCCGTCCCCGACGCCCTGTTCGATCCGCTGCCGGACGACGAGCAGGCGCTGTGGGAATGATCCTGCTGCTGGACACCCATACAGTGGTTTGGTGGTGGGTCGACGATCCCCGCATTCCCGCCGCCGCCCGTGGCGCGATCTCCGATTCCACCAACATAATCTACGTCAGCGCCGTCAGCCCCTGGGAAATCGCCACCAAGAACCGCCTGGGCAAATGGCCCGGCGTCGAGCGCATTGTCGATGAGTTTTCCACCCTGCTACGTAAATCCCGCTTCCTGCCGCTGCCGGTTTCGGTCGAACATGCCCGCCTGGCCGGAACTCTGGACTTCGCCCATCGCGATCCCTTCGACCGCATGTTGATCGCGCAGGCCCGGATCGAGAAGGCAACGCTGGTCAGCGCGGACGCCGTGTTCCGGACTTTGGGCCTGGCCCCGATCTGGGCCTGAAATCCCGCGTTATGCCTTGACATTTTAACGGCCCGGAGGGTATTTCCGCCTCGTTACGCGCATGCCGCGTGTATCGCCTGCTCCCTCACCGGCCCGCGGTTCGCCGCGGGCAAGCCGTGTTTCCCGACCGGAAACGCGCCAATCACGGTAACCTCCCGGGTCTCACACCCGGTTATCCGTAACGGAATCAATCCCACACATGGCACTATCCGCCACCGCCCGGGCCGCCGAGCCCGCGCAAGACCATTTCATGGGCGAAGACTTCGCCTCCCTCCTCGATGAGACATTGGGCCGCGACACCGGCTTCGACGGCTCCGTCGTCACCGGGCGTATCATCCGGCTCACCGATGAATTCGCGATCGTCGATGTCGGCCTCAAATCCGAGGGCCGCGTCCTCCTGAAGGAATTCGCCCCCCCCGGCGTGAAGCCCGACATCAAGCCCGGCGACCATGTCGAGCTGTATGTCGAGCGGTACGAAGACAAGGACGGCTCGATCGTCCTGTCGCGCGAAAAGGCGCGCCGCGAGGAAGCCTGGACGAACCTGGAAAAGGCGTTCGAAGGCCAGCAGCGCGTCAACGGCACGATCTATGGCCGGGTCAAGGGCGGCTTCACCGTCGATCTCGGCGGCGCCGTGGCCTTCTTGCCGGGCA
>JAYWAX010000433.1:0-4231 GCA_043782125.1 Acetobacteraceae bacterium
TTGTTCCGGGTCGATTCAGGCGAGCACGTGACCAGCGTGTTCCCGGTGTTGGACGATGGGACCGACGATAACGAACCGCCGGTTGACGCCGAGGGCGAGGCGCCAAATGCCGCCCCCGATGGCGAAGCGGGGATTGAGGAAGGCAACGATGTCTGAGAGCGAAATTCCCGTGGCGACGGGCTTGCAACATGGGCGGGCCGAGGCGGAGCGGCCGCGACGGGTCGGTTTTTATCCCGGCACCTTCGACCCGATCACCAACGGCCATCTGGACGTGATCGCTCGCGCCGCCCGCCTGCTGGACAAGCTGGTCGTCGGCGTCGCGATCAGCACCGGCAAAGGCCCGCTGTTCGGTCTGGAAGAACGGGTCGAACTGGTGGAAGCCGAGATCGCCTCGATCGCCGCCACCAACGGCATGACGATCGAGGTCATGCCGTACGACACGCTGACCATCGACTTCGCCCGGAAGATCGGCGCGTCGCAGATCGTCCGCGGTCTGCGCGCCGTCACCGATTTCGATTACGAGTTTCAGATCGCCGGCATGAATTACCGCATGGCCCCGGATGTGGAGACGGTGTTCCTGATGGCCAGTGAACGGCATCAGTTCATCGCGTCCCGCCTGGTCAAGGAAGTTGCCATGTTGGGCGGCGATATCTCCACCTTCGTGCCGGCCCTGACGCTGGAACGGGTGATGAAACGCATTCGCGAAAACAAAGCCTGACCGGGAGTCCGCCATGCGCCGCCGCCGTTTGATCGCATCCGCCGCGATTGCCTCCGCCGCCCTCGCCGTGGCCGCGCCCCGCGCGCCCGTCCGGGCGCAGGAAACCAGCGCCGAAAACACTATCTTTCTGGACCTGAAACAGGGCCGGGTGGTCATCCAGTTGCTGCCCGACATCGCGCCAAAGCATGTCGAGCGGATCAAGACGCTGTCCCGCCAAGGCTTTTACGACGGGCTGTTGTTCCATCGCGTGATCGAAGGCTTCATGGCGCAAACCGGCGATCCCACGGGAACCGGGGCCAGCGGCAGCAAACTACCGAACCTCGCGTCCGAGTTCTCGACGCAACGCCAGTTCCTGCGCGGTGTCTGCGGCATGGCGCGGACGTCGGATCCCAACAGCGCCAACAGCCAATGGTTCATCATGTTCGCGCCGGGTTCGTCGTTGAACGGGCAGTACACAATCTGGGGTCAGGTCGTGAAAGGCATGGAATTCGTCGATCAGATCAAGCGCGGCGCGCCCGGCAGCGGCGCCGTGACCGACCCCGATCGCATTGTCCGCATGCGGGTCGCCGCGGACGTGAAGTAAACCCGGCTGTCAGGCCCGCCCGCCGGCGTGCCTCCAGCCCTTGGCAGTGGAACGAACATGAGCGAGAACGCGGCGGCCCCGACGGGCAACCTTGAAGATACCATCTATATCGATCTCGCGCACGGGCGTGTGACGATCGAATTGTTCCCAACCATCGCGCCCGGCCATGTGGCGCGGATCAAGACGCTCGCCCGGCAAAAGTTTTACGACGGCACGGTGTTTCACCGGGTCATCGAGGGCTTCATGGCGCAGGGCGGCGATCCCACGGGAACCGGCACCGGCGGCAGCGAGCTGGACGATCTGCGCGCGGAATTCACTACGGAAAAGAAGTTCCTGCGGGGCACTTGCGGCATGGCGCGGACCAGCGCGCCGAACAGCGCCAACAGCCAGTGGTTCATTATGTTCGCGCCCGCGTCGCATCTGGACGGGCAATATACGATCTGGGGCCAGGTCGTGGACGGCATGGATGTCGTCGATCAGATCTCGCGTGGCAGCGGCGGCGGTGGCCAGGTGGCGGATCCCGATAAGATCGTCAGCTTCCGGGTGGCCGCCGACGCCACCTGACATCGGGCGTGGGGCGCGGCCGGGGGCGGCATACCCATCGCCCCCGCCTGCGGCCGCGCTTTGTCGAGCACGGTTCAACGCGCGTGACCACGCCGCGCTTATACCGAACGTCAGAACGTTTGACTCGCGGCACGGCTTCTCCCCCTCGTCATGGCACGGCTCGACCGGGCCATCGGGCGCGGCACATCGATCGGACGGGAGGCGCTTTCTGCAGTTTATCGTGCCCACTCTCGCAATGGGGTACCGCTCCGGATGGCCCGCTCGGGGGCGTGCCATGACGCGGAGAGGGCCTCGCGAGGGGTCAATCGTTCGTGCCGTTGGTATTACACCAAACGTCCGAACGATTGACTCTCGGCAGGGTCTCTCCACCACGTCATGGTTCGGCTCGACCGGGCCATCGGGCGCGGCACATCGATCGGACGGGAGGCGCTTTCTGCAGTTTATCGTGGCCACTCTCGCAATGGGGTACCGCTCCGGATGGCCCGCTCGGGGGCGTGCCATGACGCGGAGAGGGCCTCGCGATGGGTCAATCGTTCGTGCCGTTGGTATTACACCGGATCACGGCGCCACCCCGATATCCGCCACCCGCGTCTGATCGTCCGAACGTCCGGCGTAGTGCAGTTCCCGCCGCATGGCCCAGGTGGTCTTTTGGAGGTGGAGGGGAATGTTGGCGACGTCGTTGGTGCCAAGGATCATCGCCTGCCGCAGCACCTGCTCGCGTGCCTGGCTGTCAGCGATGCTCGCCGCCCGCACAACCAACGCGTCGAGTGCCTTGTTCGAATACCGCCCCCAGTTGAACCCGCCCCAGCCGTTCGGCGGATCGTAGGTCCCCATCGCGCTGCGCAGCACCTGCGAACTCTCGCTGGTGACCGCTGCCACGGCGCCGATCATGATCGAGTATTCGCCTTTATGCACACGCGTCGCGTAGGTGCTCCAGGGCTGCAACTCGATGCTCGCCTGGACGCCGATGCGTTGCCACATCTGCGCGACGGCCTGCACCACCCGGGAATCGTTCACATAGCGGCCCTTGGTCGAGTGGATCGTGACGCGCAGCCCGTTCGGATACCCCGCTTCCGCCAACAGCGTCCGCGCGCGTTCCGGATCGAAGGCTGGCACCGGGATATCCGGGCTCCAGCCAAAACCGCCTTCGGGCATCATCTGCCCGGTGGCGGTGGCGACCCCTTCCATCACCCGCTCCACCATGGCGGGCCGGTTGATGGCGATCGACAAGGCCCGCCGCACCCGCACGTCCTTCAACGGGTTCTTGTCCAGGATTTCCCCATTCGGCCCCGTCACGAACGGCGAGGGCCCGTCATGGAACTGGTCCAGCGCCAAATAGATGTAACGCAGCCCAAGTTGGGCACTCGCCACGCGGATATTCTTGTTTGCCCGCAACTGAACCAGCGCGTCGCTGGGCACCAAATCGATCACCTGCATATCGCCCGCCAGCAGCGAGGCCACGCGCGACGCGCCGTCGGTAATGATCCAGAACGACACCTTTTCCCAATGCGGTTTTGGCCCCCAGTACAGCGCGTTTCGCGCCAGTTCCACCCCCACGCCAGGCTGAAACGACACGAACCGCATCGGCCCGGTGCCGATCGCCGCCTTGCCGGCGTTGAAATCGTCGGTCGAGGCCTCCGCCCTCGCGGCCTGGATAATGCGGATTTGCACGGCTTCGTTTGGCAGGATCGGGTCGAGCCCGTTGGTGATCATATGGATCGTCAGCGGATCGATCGCCCGCACTTCCTTCACCAGCCGGATATACGTCGTGAAGGGCTGCGGTGCATTGGGAACTTTCGGCACGCGCATATAGGACGCCCGCACATCCTCCGCCGTCACCGGCGACCCGTCGTGAAACTTCGCGCCTGGGCGCAGCTTGAACTCCCACGTGGTGTCGTTCAGCAGCGTCCACGACACCGCCAGAGACGGCAGAATGCCGATCGTGTCGTCCGCGTCGGTCAGCGCATCGAACACGTTGCAGATGACGTTCTTATTGGTCGGCGAATTCAAATAATGCGGATCGATGCTGGTCACCGCGTCGCCGATGCCGATCGTCAACGTCTGGGCTGCCACCCCCTGCGCGAACAGACCGACGAGCGTTGCCAGGAGGAAGCGCGTTTTCATGGGTTTCTCCGATGTGGCGGCCCACAGAGGACCACGACGCAGCCGCACGCGGAAGGGCCGCCCGCTACCGGGAAACCGGACGACAATCCGTCCGCCGCCTGGTAGGCGACGCTCACGAATAACCGCTCCATTTGCGGCACGCGCCGCACACCCCGTCATGGTCCGTCTTCGCGGACCATGACGAGATCGTTTGGACCGATCGATTCGTTAATCTTTGGGCGTCTCCTAAATCGCATAGGCGC
>JAYWAX010000434.1:0-11625 GCA_043782125.1 Acetobacteraceae bacterium
GCGTGGACCTCCAGCCCCTTCGCCTGGATCGCGGCCAAATGGGCGCCGCGGGCGATGACGGAGACCTCCGCGCCGCCCTTCGCCAGCCGCACCGCGAGATGGCCGCCGATGGCGCCCGCCCCATAAACACAAACGCGCATGGTGGTTCCTGAGTCGGTTATCGTTCGCGGCATCGGACGGGGTTAGGCCTGACGGGTCAAGGGGGCCCGCCGCCCTCCCGCACCAGCTGCGGCCGAGGGCGGAAGGTCAGCCCCTCGTACAGCGTGACCAGGTCAAGCGTCGCGGGAACCTCCGGCAAGCGGACCACCGAATCCAACCCCTCCAGCACGTCGAACAGCCAGGGCCGATCGTCCGGGCGCGACCAATGGCGGGCCTCCGGTGTATCTGGATCGACCAGGACGATGTGACGCAGGCTGGGGATGGTTTTGTATTCCTCCACTTTGTCGACCATGTCGAAAGCGCGGGTGGAGGGCGAGAGAACCTCTACCACCAAATACGGTGCGCCGGCCCAGGTTTCGGTTTCGTTGAAGGGGCCGCAATCGATGCCGGCGTCGGGGCGGCGGATATTGCCCGCGGGGATGCGGACGGCGGTGTCCGAACTGAACGGGCGGCAGCGGTGGCCGCGCAACTGGTTGAACAATATCCCGTGCGCGTTCATCAAAATGCGGTCATGACGCCCGGTGGCGCCCGTCATCGCCACGGGCGCGCCGTCGATCAACTCGTATCGCTCTTCCTGAAACAAGCACCATTCCAGAAACGCATCGGCGGACATGCGCCGGATCGCCTGCTCGCTCATTGATTCACCTCCTTGCCGCGGCGGTCACAATAGCATCCCAGCCCCTGCCTGTCCCGTACCTACCCCCGGCCCACCGTTCCCGTCCCCGGATCCAGTCCCAGCCCCGCCCCGAACCGGACCCGCCGCATCCGCAGCAGCTCCATCAAATCCGTCACCCCGATCATCACCGCGTCCACCCCGCAGCGCGGACACAACGGCGTCTCCCCGTCGTCGATCCAATCGACGACCTCGCTGGCCTCATACACACCGAGGCAATAAAAACAGCCGCAATACATGGTTCTGCCCTCGCGCAACCCGGGTTATACAGCCCGCCTCCCCGCCAGGAAACGGCGAACAGTCCGACCCAAGCGAGTCCGCGTGCGCCCCCTCCTCCTTCTGATCCTCGCCACCACCGCGATCCGCCTCGCCTTTGGCCTTGCCATCGGCCTGGGTGTCGATGAATCCTACATGGTTTCCGCTGGCCGGACCTTGGCTCTCGGCTATTTCGATCACCCGCCCGCCGCCTGGTGGCTCTCATGGGCTTCCACAAATTTGCTCGGCACAGAGGCCCCACTGGCCGCGCGCCTGCCCTTCATTCTGCTTTTCGCCCTCACCACCTGGCTCATCGCCCGCATCGGCGAGGACCTCGCCGGTCCCAAAGCCGGCTTCTGGGCCGCCGCCACGCTGAACCTCTCCCCGGTCTTCGGCGTCACCGGCGGAAGCTGGGTTTTGCCCGACGGCCCCCTGGATTGCGCGCTGGCCGGGGCGGCTTTGTGCCTGACCCGCGCCATCAACGCACGAGAACGCGCCGCCTGGGCATACTGGTGCGGCGCCGGAATGTGCGCGGGCCTGGCCATGTTCGCCAAATACTCCGCCGTGCTCACGATCGCGGGCGCGTTCCTGTTCCTGGTCCTGGACCCCGCGCACCGGGTTTGGCTGCGCCGCCCCCACCCCTACGCCGCCGCCGCTTTGGCATTGGCCGTCTTCGCCCCCGTCATCGCCTGGAACGCCAGCCACGAATGGGCCTCCTTCGCCTTCCAGGGCGCCCGCGCCGGCGGATTCCGCGTCCGGCCCTGGCTGACCCTGACCACCCTTGCGGGCGAGGCCGCCTTCGTACTCCCCTGGTTCTGGCTGCCCATGGTTCTTTTGGGTGCCCAGGCTTTACGGCTTACGTCCTGGCCGCCCCCCACCCCCGCGCCGTCATGGCCCGGCCCTTCATCGTCATGGCCCGGCTTGACCGGGCCACCGGGCGCGGCACACCCCCGCGCCCAGGCAACCGGCGTCCAATCCCAACCGCCGTCACCGCGCCAGGTGGCCCGGTCCAGCCGGACCATAACGAGGGTGACGGAGGGAACACCCCGCCTTCTCGCCTGCCTCGCCGCCCCGCCCATCGTCCTCTTCGCCCTCATCGCCGCGACCTCCTCCCAACGAGTCCTCTTCCACTGGGCCGCCCCCGGCTACCTCATGCTCTTCCCCTTGCTGGGGGCCTGGGTCGCCAACGACATCGGCCGAGCGTCCCTCCGCCGCGCCATCGGCGTCACCGCGGCTTTGACCCTGCTGGCCATGGCCGTCGTCACTGCCCAAATCCGCCTCGACCTGTTCGGCCCCCTCATGCCCGCCAAAGACCCGACCGCCGAGGGCCTCGACTGGACCTCGCTGCGCGACGACCTGACCGCCCGCGGCCTCCTGCCGCCCGGCACCGTCGTGGGAGTCCCCAACTGGCGCGACGCCGGCAAAATCGCCCGCGCTCTGGGCCCCGGGATCGAAACAATCTGCCTGAACGAGGATTCCCGGAACTTCGGCTTCGCCAACCCCGCGAGCCACCGGACCGGCGCCACGATCCTGATCCTGGCCGTGGGCGCGAACGGCACCGCAAACCCATCGTTACTGACACGGTTCGACCGGATCGAGCCCCTCCCCGGCTCCGCCGTCACGCTGAAGGGCCGCACCATCCTGCAAATCTCCGTGGCCCGTGGCATCGGCCTTAAACCGCAGACGGAATGATCGAACAGCATACTGGACGAACACCAAAGACTCCGCCGTCTGCCCCCGTTGGCCCAGAACAAGCAAGCGGAGGCCCATTGCGCCTGCCGAGAGGGGATCGCGATCGCGGAAAACCCGGCAAAGGCCGGCGCTGGCCACGCGGGATGGCGGCGCTGAAGTAACAGGGTGCGACACAATCCCCCGTCTCAGCCGCCCATGCCCGCCGCCGAACAAAGCGCGAGTCCATCCCCCGGCCACGCCGCATCGGCACAAAGAACTCCCGTGCAGCCTCCGTGGTTCTCCGTGTTGGAATCCTTACCGGACCCGCCAAACCGCGTGGACTCTCCGCAAGGCTTTTACCACGGAGAAACACCGAGGTTGCACGGAGCAGGCACGGAGGACGCCCGTCACACGATACAGCGCAGAAGTCCGTCTTTCAGCCGCATCGCGTGGAAATTCATCGACAGTCCAACGCGAATCTGGCTTAACCGGAGATATGTCAAAAGCTGTGCCTTGTGTGCCGGAAGCAATGCTGCGGCCGCTTTGATCTCGACGATCGCGGGATCCGCCACCAGAATATCCGCCCGGAACCCCATCGGCACCGATTGCCCCTTGTAAAAAAGCCGGAATTGCCACCTCGCTCCGATACGGAATCCCCGCCTGATCCAGTTCCAGACACAAACAGCCTCGGTAAACCGGCTCCAACAGCCCCGGCCCGGCCAATCGATGAACCTCGATCGCCCGCTCCGCCAGGGCACCCTGCTCCGACATGAAGGCCTCCCGTGCATCGTCCGTGGTTCTGCGTGTTAAACCCGACGCCCCCGTGACCCCGCGCGACATTTCCCGTGAAAAACAACCCCGCCCAACATTTCCCGTTTGACGCGGCCCATTCAAACAGGAATATTAACCTCACAAACATCCCAGAGCCAGAAACCATGACCGCCCTCTGCCACCCCATTCCCGCCGACGCGGCCCAGGACTTCCTCGCGCTGGCGGCCCGCGCCTTGTGCGACCGGCCGGATGAGACCCCGGCGCAGCGCGCGTCCCGGACCCGGCAAATGGTTCACACCGCGCTGGGGTTCGAGCCCAGGGACGGCCTGGAATACATGCTCGCCACATTGATCCAAGGGCAGTTTCACCTCATTTTAAGCACGATGGGAGAGCTCCTGCAGAACCAGGCCGCGACCCCGAACCCCCGCGCCCTCTCCTCCATCGCCGCCCTCAACCGCTCTTTTTTGGGCTTGCTGCGCGAATCCCGCACCGCCCGCAAACGTCCCGTGGAAGCCGAACCCGCCACGGCCCCAACAGCGGCCGCCCCGCAGGACACCGCCCCGTCCCCGGCCCCAGAACGCACGGCGCCATCGCCCGCCGCACCTTCCCCGGCCACGCCAACCACGGCCACGCCGTCCCCGTCCCCGTCCCTTTCCCCGGCCCCGGCCCCGGAACCCGCCGCCCCATCCCCAGCCGCCAAACACCCGCCCGCATTCCCGAAAACCGCCCCAGACAGGACCAATATCCTGTCCCGTGAGGACTTCCCGCCGGCCGCGCCCCCAAACCTCGCCGCCCTCCACCACGCCCACACCGCCGCCAACGGCATGCGCGCCGAAACCGCCCACCCGCGCATCTGATCCAGCCCGCGGCGACGCACAGGCGATCTTTCCAATACCGCAGCCCATCGCGTTATATACTTAAAAAGTAACGTTCCCCGGCGCACGCCAAACCCCAGACCTGCCGAACCCAGCCCCACCCTCGTTCTGTCCGCCCGCCAAACCGCATGATAACCTCCTGGGCGACCCCGGCGACAAGCCGGAACACAGGGGGAAAACCATGACCAGCAATCCCGGCGGCATCCTGCGCCTTGAAATATCCGAGCGCCTGTCGCCCGTTTTCGACGGCACAAGCTTCGAAAACACCGGCCCTTACGAAAGCCTCTCCGGCACGATCTTCGGCGAACTCGACCCCGCGCATCCCGGCAACGCGACGATCGTCAATCTCGGCAAAGCCCCGCGCAACGCGGCGGGCCGGGTCGAATACCGATCCGCCTTTACATTGCTGAAACCAATCGACATGACGCGCGCCAACGGCTGGCTGATGTACGACGTCGTCAACCGCGGCAACAAACTTGCGCTGACCCGCCTGAACAAAGGCGCCGACGGCAACCGCCCCGCGACCGCCGCGCACGCGGGCGACGGCTTTCTGATGCGCCACGGCTTCTCGGTCGTCTGGAGCGCCTGGCAGACCGGCGTCCCCGCAGACGGCGACCGCCTGGAAGCCATCCTCCCCATCGCCACCAACCCGGACGGCCCAGTAACCGCCATCTGCCGGGAAGAATTCATCGCCGAAGGCTTCGGCCCAGGGGACGCGTTCCTGCGCGAGGTCTCGGACAAGGTCTTCGTGGGAACCCTGACATACCCCGCCGCCAACCTGGACCCGGCCAACGCCACCCTCACCGTGCGTCTGCGCGAAAAAGACCCGCGCGCCACCCCGCCCGATCTGACCTGGCGCTACCTTGACGCGTCCCACGTCGAAATCGCCCGCGCCGCCGGATACGACCGCGGCGCGATTTACGAGTTCGTCTATACCGCCAAAGACCCTGTCGTGACGGGCATCGGCTTCGCCGCCATTCGCGATCTGGTGGCGTTCCTGCGCCATGACACCGGCGAGGCGAACCCGCTTAAAGGCGCGATCCGCCACACCCTCGGCTTTGGCATTTCCCAAAGCGGACGCGTTTTGCGCGACATGGCGTATCTCGGCTACAACCGGGACCTTGGCGGCAACCCCGTGTTCGACGCGATGTTCCCGGTCGTTTCCGGATCGCGCCGCACCGATATCGATCGCGCCTTCGCCCAACCCGGCCGTTATTCGCGTCAGCACGAGGACCATTCGTTCCTCGACGATCAATTTCCCTTTTCTTACCCAACGATGACCGACCCGATCGGTGGCAAAACCGATGGCATCATGCAACGTCCGGACGCAGTGGACGTTCGGCCGAAAATCATTCATTTGGACGCGGATTCGGACATGTGGGCGGCGCGCGCCTCGCTCGTCGGCACCGACACCGCGGGCAACGATGCGGATATGCCGGACGATGTGCGTATCTTCATCGCATCGAGCACGCAACACGCTGTTCACAAACCCAATGCCCCCCATCTCGGCCAGCTTCCCGGCAATCCATTGGGCTATCGCGCCTGGATGCGCGCGTTGACCATTGCCATCGTGGAATGGGTGGAAAACGGCACCCCGCCGCCGGACAGCCGCTTTCCGTCGCGCTCCGCCGGCGAACTCGTCACGCTGGAAGAAGCCGCGGCCATGTTCCCGCGCATCCCCGGCGTGCGTTTCCCCGACGTTCTGAACGAGCTGCGCCTGCGCGATCATTCCGTCGAACCACCGATCGAAGGTCCCGCCTACCCCGTCCGGGTCCAGGCCACCGACGCCGACGGCAACAGCCGCGGCGGCCTGCGCCACCCATTGCTCGCCGCACCCCTGGGCACGCACACCGGCTGGTCTGTCCGCATTCCCGGTTACGCAGAGGGCGACCTGTTCACCGTCCAAGGCTCCTACATCCCCTTCGCCGCGACCGACGCCAGCCGCGGCGCCGATCCCCGCCCGTCCATCGCGGCCAGGTATCCCTCGCACGCGGAATGGGCCGCCAAAGTCATCGCGGCTACGGAACAATTGGTGGCCGCCCGATTGCTTCTTAAAGAGGACGCGGACCTCTTCATCGCCGCCGCCAGGGTCTCCCGCGACATCATGGACATCCTGTGACCGCGGGGATCGCGGCGGCGCGACAACAAATCCGGCCTGTCCCGGTCATGGTTCGGCTCGACCGGACAAAACCGCGACACCCGGAGGGAATAACTACCCCGCCGGGTCCGTCTCCCTCGACAACACATTTTTGTCCAGCGGGCCTTACCGGTATTCCCGCGTAGTTCGGAGCGGCCGCATGATCCATCGCGCCATGACCAGGACAAGGTCCAGATCGGGATGGCGGTTATGGCTGTCCCTCGCCCTCGCCGGCGCGCTGGCACTGGCCTACCCGGATGGCGCCCACGCAGCCACCATCACCGCGACCGTCACCGACGACCTGGGCCGCCCTTTGCCGGATGCCGTGGTCATGATCTCGCCGGACAGCGGGATGCCACCGCCGCCGCCGGACGCCGGCGGGATCGCCACCGCGACGATCGATCAGAAAGACGAAACCTTCTCCCCCGCGGTCGTCACGATCCGGATCGGCGGATCGGTCATGTTCCGCAACAGCGACAAAATCCGCCACCACGTCTATTCGTTCTCGCCCACCCGCCGCTTCGAAATGGTCCAGGCGCCGGGCGAGACCTCCGCCCCCATCGTCTTCGACAAGCCCGGCGCGGTGGCGATTGGCTGCAACATTCACGACCACATGACCGCCTATGTCTACGTCACCGCCGCGCCCTGGTCCAAGGTCACCGGCGCCAACGGCCAGGCGGTGCTGAGCGGCCTGCCCGCCGGACGCTTTGTCGCCACGGTCTGGCACCCCAGATTGCGCCCCCGCGCAGAGCCGCCGGTGCAGGCATTGTCGCTCGCGACGGATCATTCGACTCTGTCCGTGACGATCCCGGTGCTGCCGCCACGGCGGCCGCGCACGCGCGATTACTGACCCGCCCCCGTGCGATTCGGCGTCCGCCTGATCCTGTTCTTCGCCATCACGCTGCTGGCGATCCAGACCGCGACCATCGTCACGGTCCGCACCGTGCTGCGGAACACGCTGGTCGAGGACGGGCGAACCCAGATCGCGGCGGCCGAAACCCGGTTCGTCCGGGAACTGGACGCGTTGGAACAACAACTCGCGGAAGGTGTCCGGCTGCTGACGCTGGATTTCGCGCTGCGCCAGGCGATCGCCGATCGCGACACCGCCACCGTCGTCTCCGCCTTGCGCAATCACGGCCGCCGGGTCGGCGCCAGCCGGATGCTGCTGATATCGCCCGACGGAACGATCGACGGCGATACCGGCGCCACATCGGCGGAGCCATCCCGGCCGTTTCCCGATGCCGCCCAGTTGGAGATCGCGGCGACGGAAGAGCGCGCGGGCAGCGTCGCGGTGTTGGACGGGAAACCGGTCTGGCTGGTGGTCGTCCCGGTGCTGGCGCCCGACCTGATCGCCTTCGTTGCGGCCGCCTTGCCGCTGGACGATGCCGAACTGACCAAACTGCGCGAAGCCACCGGCATTCCGGGCAGGATCGGCATCGCCGGGCAGATACCGCGGGGATGGTCCGTCCTCGCCGGCACGATCGACGAGGCCGTGTTGAGCCAATTGCCAGAACCCGGCGTGACGGCGGCGATCGGCAGCGCCGCAGGCGAAGAAACCATCGTCGTCACGCACACGCTGAAAACCCTGTCCAACGCCCCGGCCATCCGGGCGGTTCTGGATTACCCGTTATCGGAGGCGCTGCGCCGCTACGAACGTCTCAGCTACGTTCTCCTGCCCGTGCTGATCGTCGGCCTGCTGGCGACATTGGCCGGAGTCACCGTGATTTCGCGCGGCGTCGCCCGCCCCATCGAAACCCTGGCCCGCCAAACCGCGCGGATCGCCCTTGGCGATTACACCCCGCCCGCCCCCATCCAACGCACCGACGAATTGGGTCAACTCAGTGTGGCACTGCGCGCGATGACCCGGGCGATCTCCGAACGCGAGGCCAGCATCCGCCATCAGGCCACGCACGATCCGGTCACCTTGCTGCCGAACCGCGGCGCCATCGCCGCCGCGATAGAGGCCAGCACCCCGCCCGGTCCGCTCGCGGTTCTGGTGGTGGGGCTGATCCGTTGGGCCGACATCGCCAGTACGGTCGGCCGCGACATGGGCGACCGCCTGCTGTGCGACAGCGCCGCCCGTCTGCTGGCGTCTGGCCAGAACGACTCCGCAACGGCCGCGACCGGCGGCATCGGGGAAAGCACCTTCGCGGTGTTGCTCGCCGGCACCGGCATCGTCGCCGCGATGGCCGCCGCCGCGCGCATCGCCGAGGCCTTCGACCCGCCTTATCGCGAGGGCGATCTGGCGATCGACAATCCCGTCGCCATCGGCATCGCCATGCTGCCGGACCATGGCACCGGCGCCGCGCAACTGCTCCGCCGGGCCGAGGTCGCGCTCGCCGCCGCCGCTGCCAGCGAGACCCGCATCGCCGTCTACCGGCCGGAAACCGACCCGCACCGGCCCGAGCGCCTGTCGCTGATGAGCGACCTGCGCGCGGGCCTGACCCGTGGCGAGTTTCGGTTGGTCTACCAACCCAAGCTCGATCTCCGTCTCGGGCGGATCGACGGGGCCGAGGCCTTGGTGCGATGGGACCACCCCACCCGCGGCCGGGTCTTTCCCGACGACTTCATCACCCTCGCCGAAGAAACCGGAAACATTCAGCACCTCACCCGCTGGGCTTTGCGCACCGGGTTGACCGAGGCAAAGGGTTGGCGCGACCGGGGATTGCTGGCACGGGTGGCAATCAACCTGTCGGTGCGCGACCTTTCGGACCCCACGCTGCCCGCGCGCGTCGCGACGCTGCAACGAGAATTGAAATTACCGATGCGTTCCATCATTCTGGAAATCACCGAAAGCGCAATCATGGGAGAGCCGGAGGCGGCGATCGCGGTGCTGCGGGAGCTGGACCGCCAGGGGATCGACCTCGCGATTGACGATTTCGGCGTCGGGCAATCGTCTCTGGCTTATCTGCGCCGGTTGCCGGTGCGGGAAATCAAGCTGGACAAGACATTCATTCTGAATTTACAGCATAATCCCGACGACCGGACCATTGTCCGATCCGTCATCGAACTGGGTCACAGTCTGGGCTATCTCGTCACCGCCGAGGGTGTGGAGAACGCGGATTCCCTGCGAATTCTGGAAAGTTACGGATGCGACCACGCTCAGGGATATTACATCGGGAGACCTATGGAGCCGAAAGAATTTGAGAGTTTCGCACATGCCTGGCCGAAGCCGCGTTCACGGACTCCCGAATGATCCGGCGTGCCACGATTTTCTTGGCCTGGTCCGGTTGCCTGGCCGTTCTCGCGCCCGTGCCTGCGGCAGCCCTGGACGGCAACATCGCGGGCCTGGACGTTAACCTGAGCGGTCTCGCGGAATTCCGGTTGGTCGCGCCATCGCGCCAGACCAGCCATACCGATGGCGGGTTCGGCAAGACCCGTTGGGGGCAGGAACGCGGATTTCCGATTATTCCGGATTTCGGGCCGCTGGTTCTGCGCGGGTCTGCCGGCATAACGCCGGAATTGCGCTTCGTGTCGAATCTCCGCGTCGATCCTGCGCAGAAAACCGCCGTCGATATCATCGACGCGTATATTCGTTACCGGCCGATATCGACATCGCGCTGGCGCTGGACGGTCAAAGCGGGCGCGTTTTTCCCACCGATTTCGTTGGAAAACACCGGGATCGGCTGGACCCCGGAATGGACGTTGTCGCCATCGGCGATCGACTCCTGGATTGGCCAGGAGCTGCGCATACTCGGCGGCGAGGTGGCCCTGGAATGGCGCGGCGACGTGGATCGCATCGAAATCGCCGCCGCCGCCTTCGGCTGGAATGAGCCCGCAGGGGCGGCGATCGATGGGTATGGCTGGTCGTTTTCACCGCATCCGGTCGGGCTTCTGGGCCATGTCCGCCTGCCGAACATCGACGATCCGCTGGGGCCTCGCGTTTACAGTTATCAGTTCCGCCAGTTCGATCATTCCATCGGCTGGTATACCGGACTCGCCTGGGACCGCGCGGATATCGGACGCATCGCACTGTTACGCTACGACAATCAGGGCGATCCCAACGCCCACGACGCCACCGAGTTCGGCTGGCGTACCATGTTCTGGAGTCTTGGCTTTTCGACCGAAATCGGCCCTGTGACCGTGCTGGCGCAGGGCATGCTGGGATCGACGACCATTTCGACCGCGATCGATGCCACCAGCCGCACGGATTTCTGGTCGTATTACGTGCTCGCGGGGATAGAGCGCGGACCGTGGCGCTTCGCGGTTCGTTTCGATCAGTTCGCAACACGGGAAACCACGGGGACCGGCGGCATCGCGGGCGACGAGCGGGGCATCGCCGGGACCGCGGCGGTGACCTGGAAGCTCCGGCCAGGGATGAGTTTGACCGGGGAGGTGCTGGTCGTGGACTCGTCCCGCGCCCAGAGGGTCATCCTCGGAAAATCGCCGCATGCGACGGAATTGCAGGCGCAGGTGGCGTTGCGGGTATGGTTCTGACCCGGTGCGTCCCGGCCGCGATTTTTTTTGCCGCAGCGCACAAATTCGGACTCGCCGTCGCGCCGGATCGGTGCATAATCCCGCCAGCAGGAGAAGCTGCCATGCCCTTATTTGACGAACATGCCGCCGAATTCGACATGCTGATGCGCCGCGCGGGCCTCACGGTCCCGGAACAGCGCCGCGCCACGGTCCTCGCCAGCTACGCCGATTTTCGCGGGCAGATGGATTTGTTACGCAGCCGCTATGCGCACACCGACGAGCCCGCGAACGTGTTCCGCGTGCCACCCATGGGAGGCGCGAAATGACCACCGCCGATCTTTCGATTGCCGAAATGGGCCGGGCGTTGCGCGCGGGTACCGTGACATCCACGCAACTGACCCGCGACGCGTTGGGCCGCATCGCCACGCACGATCCCGCACTGAACGCTTTCGTTCTGTTAACACCGGAGCGCGCGTTGGCAGATGCGCAACGCGCCGACACCGAACGGCAGGCAGGCACCGATCGCGGGCCGTTCCACGGCATTCCCTATGCCCTGAAGGACATCTACGACACCGGCGGCATCCGCACGACCTGCCATTCCAAACTGCGCCTGGACAATATCCCAGCCGAGGACAGCGTCGTTGCCGCCAAATTCTCCGCCGCCGGCG
>JAYWAX010000435.1:0-4204 GCA_043782125.1 Acetobacteraceae bacterium
CATGGGCTATGTGCTGCCGTGGGGCCAGATGAGCTTCTGGGGCGCGACCGTGATCACCAACCTATTCACGGCCATACCTGTCGTCGGCAAGATGGTCACCACCTTGCTGTGGGGCGGTTTCTCGGTCGACAACCCGACGCTCAACCGCTTCTTCGCGCTGCACTACCTGCTGCCCTTCGTGCTGGTGGGCGTGATCTTCCTGCACGTCGCCGCGCTGCACATCGTCGGCTCCAACAACCCGCTTGGCATCGACCCCAAGGGGCCGCAGGACACCCTGCCCTTCCATCCCTACTACACCGCCAAGGACAGCGTCGGCGTCGGCGTCTACCTGATCATCTTCGCCTGCTTCGTGTTCTTCGCCCCCAACTACCTTGGCGATCCGAACAACTTCATCGAGGCGAACCCGCTGCAAACCCCCGCCGACATCGTGCCGGAGTGGTACTTCCTGCCGTACTACGCCATCCTGCGCTCGGTCCCGAACAAGCTTCTGGGCGTGTGCCTGATGTTCGGCTCGCTGCTGGTGCTGCTGGTCCTGCCCTGGCTCGACACCTCGCGCGTCCGTAGCTGCCGCTTCCGTCCGACCTATAAATGGTTGCTGTGGCTGTGGGTGCTGTCGTTCATCGTCCTTGGCGTTTGCGGCGCCCACAAGCCGGAAGGCGTCTGGGTCGTGCTGAGCCGTCTGGCCACGCTTTACTATTTCGCCCATTTCCTGGTGGTCACCCCGATCCTTGGGAAGCTGGAACGCCCGCTCCCTTTGCCCGAGAGTATCACCCAGGCCGTCACGGGAATGCCCTTTGGCCGTCCGCTGGAGAGCCACTGATGCGCACGCCTCGCTTAATCCTCGCGGCCATCGCGGCCACCGGTCTCCTGACGCTGCCAGGAGCGGTGCGCGCGGCGGACAGCCACGCCGAAGCCGAAATTAAGATCCCGTCGCAGAACTGGAGCTTCGACGGGATCTTCGGCACCCCTGACCTGGCCTCCGCCCAACGCGGCTTTCAGGTGTATTCCGAGGTCTGCTCGGCCTGCCATTCGATGCGCCAACTGCATTACCGCGATCTGACCGGCATCGGCTTCACACCGGCGGAGGTCAAGGCGATCGCGTCGAACTTCACGGTGCCGCAGGGGCTGGACGACGTGGGCGCGCCCAAGGAAGGGCCCGCGACACCGGCGAACATGCTCCGCTCGCCCTTCCCGAACGAGAAAGCGGCCCGTGCGGCGAACAACGGCGCGCTGCCGCCGGATCTGTCGCTGATCGTCAATGCCCGCGAAGGCGAGGCGAATTATATCTATGCGCTGCTGACCGGCTACGCCGAACCGCCGGGCGCATTCAAGATGCAGACCGGCATGTACTACAACCGGATGTACACCGGGCATCAGATCGCCATGCCGAAACCGCTGAACGACGGCCAGGTCACCTATATCGACGGTACGCCGACCTCCGTCGATCAAATGGCGCGCGATGTCGCGACCTTCCTCACCTGGGCCGCGAACCCTGAAATGGCCGAGCGCAAGGCGATGGGCGTGCGGGTTATTCTGTTCCTGACGCTGATGGCAGGCGTGACCTACGCCGTGAAGCGGAAAGTCTGGTCCGACGTCCATTGAACAGGAGCCCGCCGGTGAACCAAACAATCGAGCCGGTCATCGGCATCATCGGCGGGTCCGGACTTTACGACATCGAAGGGCTTGAGGGTAAAACCTGGACCAGGGTCGAAACCCCCTGGGGCGATCCGTCCGACGAACTGCTCAGCGGCCGGCTCGACGGGATACGCTGCGTGTTCCTGCCCAGACATGGGCGAGGCCACCCGATTTCGCCCAGCCATCTGAATTACCGGGCGAATATCGACGCCCTGAAACGCATGGGCGTGACCGACGTGCTGTCGCTGTCCGCCGTGGGCAGCCTGAGCGAGGGCCTGGAGCCCGGACGCTTCGTCATCGTCGACCAGTTCATCGACCGGTCTTTCGCACGGGAGAAAAGTTTCTTCGGCGAGGGCATCGTCGCGCACGTGTCGATGGCGCATCCGGTGTGTTCCCGCATCGGCGACGCGGTCGAATCGGCGGTGCGCGAACTGGCGTTGCCCGCCGCCCGAGGTGGCACCTACCTGGTCATGGAAGGTCCCCAATTCTCCACCAAAGCCGAAAGCGAGCTGTACCGGTCCTGGGGTTGCCATGTGATCGGCATGACCAACATGCCCGAAGCGAAGCTCGCGCGGGAAGCGGAGCTTTGTTACGCCACGGTCGCCATGGTAACCGATTTCGACTGCTGGCACCCGGATCACGACCACGTGACGGTCGAGGCCGTGGTGCAGGTGCTTCTGGGCAATGCCGAGAAGGCCAAATCACTGGTGAAATCCCTGGTTCCCGATCTTGGGAGAACGCGCGCCCCCTGTGGCCAGGGGTGCGGGCATGCGCTGGATAACGCGATCATCACGGCGCCGGCGATGCGGTCCGCCACGCTGGCGCGGAAACTGGACGCCGTCGCGGGCCGGGTATTGTTTCCAGACTGAAGATCGCGTGACGCTGACGGCATCCGCCTGTATAAGCGGATCGGTTAACATCGTATCGCCGTCCGCGCCTGAAAGCGCGGGACAGACAGGAGCGCGAAATGCTGGATCTCTTTGGCATCGTCTTCAGTTCGACCATCATGCTTTTGGTGATCTTGCGCGCGGTCCAGATGGATCTCGCCCAACCGTGGTTCAGCCCCAGGCGGCTTGCGGCGGACAATTCCGGCCTGCGGTTGCGCCCGCAAACGGCGGTCGATCAGGCGCGCGCCCATGCGTCCCAGCGCGATCGGACGCGGGCGGGTTGATCGCGCCCGCGTCCGGTTTCTTGTCCTTCCACTGATACGCGAGGCGAACAGCCGTGCTGCGTACCCTCTGGTTGGTTGGACTTTACGTGGCCATTCTCGGGATTGGGGCGACCACGCCCTTTGTCCTGACTCTGGGATATGTCTGGGTGGACACGTTCCAACCGCAGTCGGTCGCGTATTTCATTTTGAACCAGATGCCGATCGCCTTCATCATGGGGGCGGCGGCGGTCGGTTCGTATTTCCTGATGGACCGCCGCTCCCCGCCGCCCGTGACCGTGCCGCATGTCGTCATGGTGCTAATGGCAATCTGGATGACATTCACGCTGTTTTGGGCCGAGGTTCCCGACCGAGCCTGGGTGAAATGGGATTGGGCGTTCAAGGCGATGGTATTTTCTGCCTTCGTGCCGCTGGTCATCCGCTCCCGCGTGCAAATCGAGGCGTTCGCGCAGACCTGGTTGTTTTCCCTGGCGGCGAACTTCGTACCGTTTGGGGTGAAAACCATGATCTCCGGCGGCGGCTATGGCATGAACCTGGGTCTGCAAGGCGGAAATGGCGGGTTGGCCGAAGGGGGATACCTGTCCACCGTCTGTCTCATGGCGGTACCGCTCGCGCTTTATCTGGGGAAACACGGGCAACTGATTCCGCGTCTGCCGATGATGCCGCTGGCATATGCGGGCGTGGCACTTTTGGCGATCGTGACGGCGATCGGAACCCAGGAGCGCAGCGCGCTGGTCGGGCTCGCCGCGGTCGGTTTCTATATGTTCCTGCGCTCCCGCCGGAAATTCGCTTACATCCTGGTTGCGGGCGCCGCGAGCGTCGCGATACTCGCGGTGACTGCGGGAAACTTCAATCGAGCGGCGTCGATCGGCGAATATCAGACCGAAGGCTCCGCGATGACAAGAATTTTGGTGTGGCAGTGGACGCTGGACTACGTGGTCTCCCATCCGTTTGGTGGCAGCTTCGATGCCTACGCAGTCAACACTATCGTGATGCCGCCCGACGCGCTCAATCCCGGCGGCTACGTGCAAAATGGCCGCGCCTGGCACAGCAGCTATTTCGAGATTCTGGGCGAATTGGGTTGGCCCGGTTTGTTCATGTTCCTGCTGGCTCTCGGGTCGAGCTTTTTCTCGCTGATCCGGTTGTCGAAGCGATGCAGGAATTCCGCCGAACTCGCCTGGGTCGCCGACATGTCCAACGCGGTACAAGCCGGCATGCTGGTGTTCATGGCATCCGGTGCTTTTGTCAGTCTCGGGTTCCAGCCGCATTTGTGGTATTTCGTCGGGATGGGAATCTGCCTCCAGGCCTATGTCTGGCATGCTGAACGCGCCTCAACCGCGCCGATATCTGGGTGGCGCTTGGCCTCGGGCGAGCCGCGGAACAACCTGGGCACAGATAGGA
>JAYWAX010000436.1:0-11566 GCA_043782125.1 Acetobacteraceae bacterium
CTACGCGGACCATGACACGAATGGTTGGCAACCGCGGATCGTTATTTCCGGCCGCGGGTGCAAGGCCCCTGCGTGAAAGCACAACTTTGGTTCGCACCCGTCGCTGACAGGCCGTGTCCGCGCCATAGTTTCCGACCCGTAGCCGTGGCCTTGGCGCCGCTGAGGTTCAGCCTGGTGTCCGTGCAAGGACGTCGCCAACGCCAGGCTGAGAATGCGGCGCCAACGATCCGGCGTCGTCAACCGCGCCTTCCCGGTCGCCGTATAGCTGCTTGGTCACGGTATCGACGCCCCGAATCCAAGGTTCGCGAAGCGACGGACGGGTCGCGAAATCCAGATATTTCTGAAACGGAGCTGACCTTCATGAGCCTGCGCCACCGCCGTCACTCGCCTGGGCGAGGCTGAGCGCGATGCGGGCCTGATCGCGACAATCGCCGACCATAGCCGGGCGACGGTGGTGCCGCGGGCGCCTGAACGGCCGCGATCTCTTCCGCGACCGAGGTTTAAGCATCGGAACAGGATCATGTCAAGATTGTTTTATTGCCCAACAATATATTATCGGCCGCTTGCCTCGGGGGATGGCATTCATTGGATGGCGCGACTATCTCTCTTTGCAACAGATAGTCCTGAAAGCTCCATGCCGGTACCAAGCCTGACCTACCAACTGGCCGCGATCGCCGGGGACGCCATCGGCGCCGCCGAGCGGCTGTTCGTCCATCGATTCGGCCTGACCATTCACGAGCTTCGCGTGCTGCGCCTGATCGGCGACAATCCCGGCACGACCTTCACCTGGCTGACCTCGGCCACGAAGATCGAGCGGTCCGCGACATCGCGGATCCTGGCCCGGCTGATCAAGGCGAGCCTTGTCCGGCGTGAGATCGACGACGCGGACGCCAGGCAATTCCGGCTGCGCATCACCGCGAAAGGGCGCAACCTACGGGCCAAGGCCGATCCGCTGACCCAGGAACTGGAGACTCTGGTTCTGTCCTGCCTGGATGACGCGGACCGTAAACACCTGACGCGGACCTTGAACCGGCTTTCCGGCTGGCTGACGACCGGGTTTCCCGCCGAACTGGCCAGTCGTTACCCGGAACTGGCACCAGACGCCGCGCCGCCTCCACGCGAGACCGGACGGAGGGTTTAGGCACCGATGTTTCTGCTCGACCTCGCGGGGACGTTCGTCTTCGCGCTCAGCGGCGGGTTGCGCGGCGTCCAGCACCGGCTCGACCCATTCGGAGTCGTGGTGCTGGCGTTCGTCGCCGCCGTGTCCGGTGGAGTTCTGCGCGACGTTCTGATCGGCGCCGTGCCGCCCGCGGCGTTGACGACATGGTATTATCTGGCGGTATCCGCCGTGGCGGGCGGCGCGTGCTATTTCGCGCACAGCACGATCCAGCGCCTCGCGACGCTGATCGCGGTGTCGGATGCGATCGGTCTCGGCCTGTTCGCCGTCGTTGGCGCGCGCAAGGCGCTGAACGCTGGATTATCGCCGCTGATGGCCGCCGTGCTCGGCATGCTGACGGCGATCGGCGGCGGGATCGCGCGGGACATCCTGACCAGCCGCACGCCCATGGTTCTGCGCGGGGAGGTTTATGCGCTCGCCGCCCTGGCGGGCGCCTGCATCGTGACCTTCGGCGCCGCCGCCGACATCCCAGATGCCGTCACCGCGCCGATGGGGGCGTTCCTGACGATCAGTCTGCGGCTGGTCGCCATGCGGCACGGGTGGAGCCTGCCGCGGGCACGGCCGGGATGACGGGTTATCGCGGCGGATCCTTGTTGATAGGCGCGCGGCAGGCGTGAAAGCGACGACGCATCACCGCGACTGAAGGCGGTGATGCGTCTCATTGTCCGATGTCTCCCGCCTGCCAGGCACGCCCCGCCTTATTCCGCCGCGGCGGGGATCGGGGCGGTGGCCTCGCCAGGCGCGCGGACAAACCGCTTCGCGAGGATCGCGGCGGCCGCCAGGAAGGCCGGCACGGAGGCGGCCAGGAACACAGAGGGCAGCCCCCAGCCCATCGCCAGCAGCCCGCCCCCCGTCATCGAGCCAACGATCGAGCCGGACCGTCCGACCGCGTTCGCCCAACTGACACCGGTCGCGCGGCTGGCGGTGGGATAATACGCGGCCGCCAGCGCGTTCACGCCGACCTGCGCGCCCGCCGCGCCGAACCCCGCGCCGAAGATCGCGAACACAAGCAACCAGGGGGCGGCAGTGGCGTTGCCAAGCAGCACGACGAACCCGCCCGCGATGGCATAGGCGATCGCCAGGACGGTATGCGGCTCGAACCGGTCCATGGCGCGGCCGATCGCGATCGCCCCTACCGTGCCACCGGCCGCCAATGTCGCCGCCATCAGCGCGGCGTTGGCCATGCTGAACCCGGCGGTGGTGATCAGCAGCGCGAGCCAACTGGACAGCAGATAGAACACCAGCAGGCTCATGAAGAATGTCACCCACAGCAGGACGGTGCCCGCCGCCAGACCGCCGGTGAATAATTGCATCAACGGCAGACCGGACGGTTTCGCGACGCTGGTAAACCGCGCGTTGAAGAAGTTCATTCCGGGTGCGATGCGCGTCAGCATGGCCGCGATCCGGTGGGGATCGGTGCCGCGCAGCGCCAGGAACCGCACGGACTCGGGCAGCGCAATCGCAAGTACCGGCGTCAATAACAAGGGCAGGATGCCGCCCAACACAAGCAGTCCCTGCCAGCCGTAAGCGGCGACGATATGCGACGCCGCCAGACCGGCGGCGGCGGACCCGCTGGTGAAGCCGCAGAACATCAGCGTGACCAGCGTAGACCGTTTCTTGTCCGGGCAGAACTCCGACGTGATGGTGATCGCCGCCGGCATCGCCCCGCCCAGACCGAGGCCGGTGACGAAGCGCAGTATGGTCAGCGTCTCGATCGACCCGGCGAAGGCCGAGGCGATCGTCGCGAGGCCGAAGAACGCGGTGGTCACGACCAACACGGGTTTGCGGCCGATCCTGTCCGCCAGCGGACCGAAAATGAACGCCCCGATCATGAGACCGAACAGACCGGCGCCGAACAGCGGCGCCAGTTGCGCGGGCGTCAGTTTCCACAGTCCCCGCAAGGCCGGAGCGATGAAGCTGACGGCGGCGGTGTCGAACCCGTCGATGGCGACGACCAGAAAGCACAGCAGCACGACCAGCTTCTGAAAGCGCGAGACGGGATGGGTGTTGACGACATGCTGGATGTCGATCGCGGACATGATGGGGACTCCTTGCTGTTGGTTGGTGGCGACCGGCCGGTCGCGGGGTTTTCGATTGCTGGGTCTCAGGCGATCGCGGACGGGTGGCGCGCCAGTGGCGTGACCACGATGTCCATGAAGGGATACAAAGGCAGCGACGACAGGATCGCGTGCAGCGCGTTATGGTCTGGCACGTCGAAAATACTGATATTGGCGTAACGGCCGGTAACCCGCCATAAATGCCGCCATGTGCCGTCGCGCTGCAACGCTTCCGCGCGGGCTTTTTCCTCGGTTCTGAGTTTCTCGAACCGCGCGGGGTCCAGGTCATGCGGGACCCGTACGTCCATCTGAACGTGATACAACATCTGTTTCAGTTCCTCGCGAACCGGCGCAGCTTGTCCGGATCCAACGTAACGCCCAGTCCTGGGCCGGACGGCAGATGGATTTGGAAATCGGCGAAGCGCAGCGGTTCGGTGACCAAATCCTCGGTCAGAATTTGGGGGCCGAAATGCTCGCAACCCCAGGGCAGAGCGGGCAGCGTGGCAAAAACCTGCAAATGCGCGGCGGCGCCAACCGAGCTTTCCAGCAGACAGCCGCCATAAAGGCCGATGCCCGCGGCGTCCGCCACGGCGGCGACGGCTTTGGTCTCGATCAGACCACCGTGCTTGACGATTTTCAGCGACACCACCTCGGCCGCAGCCTGGCGCGCGACATCCAGCATATCGTGCGTGGTGAAGACACTTTCATCCGCCATCAGCGGCACGGCCGAGCGGGCGGAAACCCGCGCCATGCCAGCGTTGTTCCACGCGGGCAACGGTTGCTCGATCAAGGTCACGCCGAGATCGGCGAGCACACGAACGCAACGGAGCGCGGTGGTTTCATCCCACGCCTGGTTGGCATCGACGATCAGCGTCGCGCGTCCTTCCAGCGCCCGCGCCAATTTGGTCATCCGCGCCATATCCTCGGCGGGGGACAGGGCACCGATCTTGACCTTGAACATGTTGTGCAGGCGTGCCTGAAGTTTGCGTTCCGCTTCCTCGATCTCCTGCGCCGGATCGCCGGACGCCAGCGTCCACAGCACCGGGATCGTCTCGCGCACCGCGCCGCCAAGTAACGCCGAGGCCGGCAGGTTCAATGTTTTCCCCACCGCGTCGAACAGCGCGCTTTCGACCGCGCCCTTGGCGGCGTTGTTACGTTTGGCGGCGGCATTCATGCTGATACGCGCGACCTCGAAACGATCCGCTCGCGTGCCGGTCAGCGCCGGTGCCAAATAGGTGTCGATCGTGGATTTGATGCTTTCGACGCTTTCCTCGCTCCAACGTGGACCGCCGAGCGTTGCCGCTTCACCGATCCCTTCGATGCCATTGGCGAGACGGATTTGCACGACGACGTAATTTTGCGCGGTGATCGAGGTCGAGGACAGCTTGTGTTTCCGCACCGTCGGCACATCGACGATGGTGGCGCGGATCGTTTCGATTTTCAGGCCGCGGCGCAGATCGCCGGGAACCGCGAGCAAAGTATCGGGCATGGAATGGCTCCGGGAACACGTGCCGGTCCAGGTAATTCCTGGACCGGCACGATATGGGATCGATACGTCAGGCCGCTTCTGCGTGGGCGCGGGTCACGACGGTCGCCGGGGCGGCGGCGTGATCGCGATTCAGCGCGAAGTCGAAGGCGATGTGCGCGAACGGCGCGTTCAGGCCGCGGGCGTGGATGGCGGCGGGATCGGTCACGCGCACCACCGGCGGGATCAGGCCGTCGCGCGTGGCGAAAGCGAAGTCGTCGTGCAGATATTCGTCGCCGTCGATGTTGATCTGCGTGGTCAGCTTGCGAAAGCCTGGCGCACTGATGAAGAAGTGGATATGCGCGGGCCGGTGTCCGTGACGGCCCAAAGCGTCCAAGTAGCGCTGCGTCTGACCATCCGGCGGGCAGGCATATCCATTCGGCAGCAGCGAGCGGAAGCGGTAACGCCCTTCCGCGTCCGTTTCGATCCGGCGGCGCAAATTGTACTTGGGCTGCGAGGGGTCGAAGAACGAGTAACCGCCCAACGTATTGGCGTGCCACACATCGACGACGGCGCCCGCGACCGGCGCGCCGTTCAGGTCACGGACCTGGCCTTCCATGAACAAAACCTCGCCCTGTTCGCTGCCGTCATCCAGCCGCGCCTCGCTTTTGGTCAGCGGCGCGCCGGCGACATACAGCGGGCCTTCGATCGTGCGCGGGGTGCCGCCTTCAAGGCCGGCCTGCTTTTCGGCCTCGTCGGTGCGCAGGTCGAGGAAGGTTTCGATACCCAGACCGGGGACCAGCAGGCCGCCCTCGTTGGCCTGTCCGACCGTGGTCAGATAGGACACGGCCGACCAGAACTCGTCCGGTGTGACATCGAAGTCCTCGATCGCGCGGAACATGTCGGCGACCACGCGGCGGGTGATTTTTTTGACGCGGGCGTCGCCCTGGTCATTGTCCAGGCCGGCGACCTTGTCGAGCAGATTCTGGACGAAAGTTGTATCGAGAAGCGACATTGTTGGTTTTCTCCTTGGTTGTTTCAGCCGTGGTCGCCCCGGACGGTGTTTCAGCCGAGATCGCCTCCGGCGACGGGTAAGGTCACGCCGGTGATGTAGGACGCGTCGTCCGAGGCCAGGAACAGGATCGCGGCCGCCTGTTCCGCTGCCGTGCCGTATCGTTTCATCAGACTGGATTGGGTCGTTTGATCGACGACCTGTTGGTACCAATGCTTGTCTTGCGCGCCCGGCGCCGTTTCGCCGCGCGGGATGCGGCGCGGCGGTGCCTCGGTGCCGCCTGGAGCCACGCCGCAAACCCGAATATTATGTTCCGCGTATTCCATCGCGAGGCAGGCGGTGATCGCGTTCACCGCGCCTTTGGCCGCGGCATAAGGCACGCGGTTGACGCCGCGTGTCGCAACCGAGGACACGTTGACGATCGCCCCGGAGCCTGTTTTCAGCATCGGCGGCAGAACCGCGCGGCAGCACCACAGCGTGGGAAACAACGACCGGCGGATTTCGGCCTCGATCTGCGTCTCGTCATATTCGGCGTAGGGTTTGGCCCAGATCGTGCCGCCGACATTGTTGATCAGGATATCTACGCGGCCGAAATGTGCCACCGCCGCGCCGATCGCCGCCGTCGCACCCGCGAATGTTTCCAGATCGGCCTCGATCGCGAAGCCACCGGTTTCGTGGCGGACTTCCTCCACCAGACGCGACCGGTCCACCAGCGCGACGGCGGCGCCCTCGGCGGCCAGACGCAGCGCGACCTCGCGGCCAATCCCTTGCGCGGCGCCGGTGACGACCGCGACCTTGCCGGAAAACCGGTTGCTCATCGTTGGCCTCCGTCAGATGTGATAAATATCGACGACGTGATGGATGTAGTCGTTCTTCAGCACCACTTTTTTTCGAACGATCGCCGGACGATCTTGTGTAATATCCAGCGTATAGAACGATGTGCCGAAATACGTGTCGGTCTGCTTGTAGCGAAAGCTGTGCGTCACCCAGTTGAACCGCAACTGAATTTTCGCGCTATCCTGGCTCACGATTTCGACGTTGCTTATATTGTGCGACGTCCGCGGCACGGGCAGGCTGGTGGCGCTGGAGCGATCGGTGCGGATACGGAACACCCGGTCCTCCAGGCCGCCCCGGTGCGGGTAGTAAATCAGCGAGATTTCGGTTTGGGGATCCTCGACCAGTTGGTCGTCGTCATCCCAGGACGGCATCCAGAATTCCGCCTCGGGCGCGTAACAGGCCAGCCAGGCGTCCCAGTCGCGATCGTCCAGATAACGGGCTTCGCGATACAGGAACGTGGTGATGTTTTCCAAGGAAAGCATGATCCGTCTCCTTATTTCTTGCCCATGGCGGTTTTCAGGGCTTGCTGCCATTGGCGATGCTGGATGACGAACAGGCCCTCATCCTCGGTCTTCAGGCCACTCAGCAACGGTTGCAGCCCGATCGAAGTGGCGGCTTCGTCGGCGCCCTCGATCCAGTGCGCGGCGCCGCGGCTCATGTCGTTCCAGCGCGCGGCGCTGGCCTGGTAGGACATTTGGCAGGCGCGGAATTCCTCCAGATCGTCCGGAGTCGCCATGCCGGAGGCGTTGAAGAAGTCTTCGTATTGGCGGATGCGGCGCGTGCGTGCTTCGGCCGCCTCGCCTTTGGGCGCGATGCAATAGATCGTGACTTCTGTTTTATCGACGGCGATCGGACGGTAGGTGCGGATTTGCGAGCTGAACTGATCCATAAGGTAGACGTTCGGATAAAGGCACAAATTGCGCGACCGCTTGACCATCCAGTCGGCGCGGGCCTGGCCGAACCGATCCGCCAATTCGTTACGCCGAGCCCAGTTGGGGCGGTCTTCGGGATTGGACCAGTTGGTCCAGAGCAAAAGGTGACCGTTTTCGAACGAATAAAATCCGCCGCCTTGTTTGGCCCAGGTGCCGGCGTCCATGGCGTGTACGGCGTCTTCCTGGACGGCTTGTTTGCGATTGTTGGTGGTCGCGGCGTAATTCCAATGGACCGCGCTGACGTGATAACCATCGGCACCGTTCTCGGTCTGCAACTTCCAGTTTCCGTCGTAGACATAGGTCGATGAACCGCGCAGTACCTCCAGCCCGTCCGGCGCCTGATCGACGATCAGGTCGATGATTTTCGCGGCCTCGCCCAGATACGCGGTCAAGGGCGCGACATCGGGGTTCAGACTGCCGAACAGGAAGCCGCGGTAGGACTCGAACCGGGCAACCGGAGTCAGGTCGTGCGAGCCATCCTTGTTGAACGCCTCGGGATAGCCGGCGCCGCGCGGGTCCTTCACCGACACCAGCTTGCCGGTATTGGCGAAGGTCCAGCCATGGAATGGGCAGGTATAGTTGGATTTGTTGCCCCGTTTATGGCGGCACAGCATCGCGCCGCGGTGAGCGCAGGCGTTGATGAAGGCATTCAGTTCGCCGGACTTGCTCCGGGCGATGACGATCGGCTGCCGCCCCATCGTGGTGGTGAAATAATCGTTCGGGTTCGGCACCTGGCTTTCATGCGCCAGGTAGATCCAGTTGCCCTCGAAGATGTGCTTCATCTCCAGTTCGAACAGGTCCGGATCGGTGAAGATGTCGCGGCCGACCCGCCAGATGCCGCGGTCCGCGTCTTCCTCAAGGGCCGTATCGAGTATGGTGTGCGCGCCGTCGGGCATGTCCGTCCTCCTGTTACGCCAGGCTTCGGCCCGGCTGCTGCATTCTTTCGTGGAGGGGTGATGACGCTTTACGGATCGGTCCGTCCAAGACTAAATGGGTCGGCACCATACCCTGGAGGTATCGTCCTGGAGCTGCGCCAACTTCGCTATTTCGTCGCCGTCGCGCGAGAGAAGAATTTCACGCGCGCGGCCGAACTCATGCACATCGCCCAACCGCCGCTCAGCCGGCAGATTCAGGCGCTGGAGGACGAGATGGGCTCGACCCTGATCGAACGTGGCGCCCGCCCCGTCCGGCTGACCGAATCCGGGCAGTTGTTCTTCGATCAAGCGGTGCAGATTCTGGAACGCGTCGACAGTATGAAAGCGATGATGGAACAGCTTCATGCCGTGCAGCGCCAGCGGCTGAGCATTGGGTTCGTCGCATCGACACTTTACGGTTATTTGCCGGAATGCGTGCGGCGGTATCGTGAGGCGCGGCCCAACGTCGATGTCGCCTTCCATGAACTGACGACATTAGAACAGATGGCGGCCTTGAAGGAAGGCCGTATCGATGTCGGCTTCGGACGCATCGAGTTCAACGATCCGGCGGTCGAACGCACATTGCTACGCAACGAAAAACTCAGCGCGGCACTGTATCTGTCGCATCGGGCGGCGTCGCGCCTCGGCGCGCTGAAGCTGGACGAACTCGCGGGTGACACACTGATTGTTTACCCCAGGGCGCCGCGGCCGAGTTACGCGGATCAGGTGCTGGCGCTGTTTCGCGACCGTGGCGTCCTGCCCGCCGCCGTGCATGAGGTCAAGGAACTGCAAACGGCGCTTGGCCTGGTGGCGGCGGAGAGCGGTGTTTGCCTGGTTCCCGCGTCGGTGGAGCGGTTGCGCCGCGATAACGTTGTCTATCGTGCGCTGGACGAACCGGGCGCGGTTTCTCCGGTGATCATGAGTACGCGAAAGGGCGACCGGAATCCGGAACTTTCAGTCATGCTAAGGGTTATCCGCGAGATGTACCGGAAAGCCGGGCTGGCGTTCGGGGCCTGACGGTCTTTAACCCAGGGACGTGTCGGCCGGTTCTGCCCACCAACACATCACCAACCCTGCCGCATCCACGTATCGATATCGCGCGATGAGAGAACCTTTTCAGTATATTCCCAATCAAGGCCATCGTCGTCCGAGACATCCCGCTTATAGCGCAGTTCCATCGCTGGCCGCGTGGTCTCGACCCTTTGCGAGAAATTCCGCAGGGCCGTGCGATTGTTTGGTATGGCTTCGATCCAACCGTCCTCGAACGAATCTGGAAGCTGCCCCAGCACGGCGAAGATGTCGCCGAACGGGGTGGACAGCGCCGCGTAGACCTCATCTTCCACGGTTCCGGCATATCGCAGGTTCAGCACCTGGACATTGTCACGGGCCTGGCCGATGCGCTGAACGCGGCCTTTTCGCTGTTCCAACCTTGAAGGATTCCAGGGAGGATCGATATCGATCTGGGCGACAAGACGCTGAAGGTTCAGGCCCTCGCAGGCCGCGTCCGTGACGCAGACCAGCCTGATTTCGCCATCCTGAATGCGCGTCTCGATTTGCTCGCGGGCCGCCGTCCGGCGATCATGGCCGATCTGGACGAAGGACGCGGAACCACCGGCGTAGAGCGCGATGGGCTCATCCGGGAAGGCCGCGCACAGGGCTTCCAGGACCCATTCCGCCGCCGTGCGGTATTGGCTGAAGACGATCGCGCCGTTGTCCTCCAACCACTGCCGATCCCGAAGATAATGCAGGACCACCTGAGACGGCGAAAATGGCGCGGGTGGCGTTCGGGCGGAGGCTGGAGGCGGAGAAGGGGCCAGCGCCCAATACGGTCAGGGCAAGAACACCGGATGAACACCGTTAATCGCGCTCCGTCTAACGCCCGTTTAACGGTCCCGGATGTTCCTATTTCGTTTTTTGTAACCCAATGGAATGATTGGTGGGTGCAGTAGGATTCGAACCTACGGCCCGCTGATTAAGAGTCAGCTGCTCTACCAACTGAGCTATGCACCCACCGCCGCCATCGGCGGAACCGGCGAGATACCAAGCTCCACCCCCGCTGGCAAGACCCCATCTCCGGTTTCCGTCGCGACTATTGTTTCAACCACCGCGCCAAAAAAGCTTCCGTCCTCGCGTCAGCGTCCGCCGTCGCGGCGCCATCGTATCGAACCTCATGCATGATCCCACCACCACCCGGAACCTGGGCGTACCTGCGCTTGTCGAACGAATGATAAGCGTCGGGGAAAACGATCACATTCAGCTTTCCCGTATCGCCGGTCCGCTGCCCCCAGGCCACGCAAGGCGCGGCTGGAGTCCAATCGTCCTTGGCGCCAATCAAGACCAGTGTCGGGACCCCAGGCGGAGCCAACCCGTTCCGGCAATGCGGATAATACGCCACCGCCGCCTGAAATGGCGCGGATAACGGTACTGCGGCGGCCGTCTCCACCACTGCCCAGGCGCCATGGGAAAAGCCGATCATGCCGATGCGGTCGCCTCTGACGTCCGGGAGGTGCCGAAGGTAATTGGCGGCGGCATGGACGTCTGCCACGCGCTGCATGCCGGTGACGCGGCCGGAAACACAGACACTGCCCGTGCCTCGGGGGCCGAAACTATCGGGCACGATGGCCGCGTATCCCATCCCTACCAGCCATCTGGCGCGTGCGTGCAGGTCGCTGTCGATGCCGCCGCAATGATGCAGCACGACCATGCCGGGAAACGGACCCGGGCCGGGCGGCTTGTACACGGTCGCGTAAAGCATCGGCGGCGGCCCGCTGTCGCCCGGACGGCTCAGCGACGGGAATTGCACCTGGCTCGTTCCGCTGACACCGCCGCATCCCGCCAGAATGACACACGCCATTAACGTCAGAATCGAACGCCGCATGCCCGTTTCTCCCTCCGGCTGTCAGGCCCCCGCCAGGATCGCGTCGGCGCATTTCTCCGCCGTCATCAACACCGGGAAATTCGTGTTGGCCGACGGCACGACCGGGAAGATCGAGGCATCGACGACCCGCAGCCCCTCGACCCCGCGCACCCGTCCGGCGTTGTCGGTCACGGCCATCGGATCGTCGTCCGCCCCCATCCGGCAGGTGCAGGACGCATGCCAAACGCCGACAGCGGCCTTGCGGACGAAGGCTTCCAGCTTCTCGTCGTCGGTCAGCATGTCGTGGATACTGAC
>JAYWAX010000437.1:0-4177 GCA_043782125.1 Acetobacteraceae bacterium
GGGGAGAGGCCGCGTCCTGCGTCAGTCGTGAATTCCCCACCCCGCGGCCATCGGACCCGAGACCCCACGCTCTCTACCTGCCGGCCAGAATCCCCGCCGCCCGCAACCCGGAAATCTCCGCCGCCGAATACCCATGCTCCGCCAAAATCTCCGCCCCATGCTGGCCTTTCGACGGAGAGACGGCGCGCGCGCTTCCATCCTCGAACGCCGGCAGACCGATCAGGTTCGGCAAGGGCAGCGGTTCCGGCACCTCCGGGTGGTTCGTCCACGACACCATCCCGCTGGCGGCGACGTGGTCCTGTTTCAGAAAGTCCGGATAAGAGTTCAGCGCTTCGTGCATAATCCGGTTGGCGGTGAATTTCGCCGACCATGCCGCGTTCGTCTGGGACGCGAGCAACGGACGCAGGACCGAATCCAACTCGGCGGCCCGCGGTTCGCGCCCATCGCCGGTACGCAACGCCGGATCGGCCCCGAATCCCGGCTGGTCCACGGCCTTGCAATAAGCGTCCCATTCCCAGGGGCGCACGACGGTGATCTGCATGAAGCCGTCCTTGGTCTGGTAGACGCCGCCCGGCGGAATTTGCGGCCGGACGACGCCGTCTTCCAGATAGGAAGACATCAGACGAACCACCTGCAATCCCGCCGCCGCCTGCATCAGGCTGGCATCGATGTGGCGTCCCTTCGGTTCGCGCAGCCGCCCCATCAAGGCAGTGGCGAGCGCGCCGAAGGAATAAATCGCCGTGCTCATGTCGATGGATATGAAGGGGATGCGGTGCGGAATCCCGTCGGGACCACGGTTTTCCGACATCATACCGGTATAGGCCTGCAACACCGGGTCCATCGCGGGCCGTTCCGCCAGCGGGCCTTTCTGGCCGAAGCCGGACACTGACAGATACAGAATCCGCGGCTCTTTCGCCGCAACCGCATCGTAACCGAAACCCAGCCGCTCAATCACTCCTGGGCGGAATCCCTGCACGAAAATATCGGCGCCCGCGATCAGCCGCCACAGCACGTCCCGCCCGCTTTCTTGTTTCAGATCCAGGGCAATCGAGCGTTTTCCAAGATTGGCCGGAATCGAATAAGCCGTGTGATCGCCATAGATTTTGCCCAATCCGCGAGACCAGTCGCCGGTATCCGTGGGCTCGACCTTGATGACGTTGGCGCCGTACTGCGCCAGCATCATCGCGCAGTACGGACCCGCGACTCCCTGACTCAGATCGATGACCTTCAGGCCCTCATAGGGCGCCTCGTAGCTCATGGCTTCGTTTCCTCCTCCGGTTGAGGCATGATAACCGGCGCTGCGCCAAAAGCGCACCCCACCATCAGGAGAACCAACATGATCCACGTCCTCGCAGTTATCACCACCAAGCCGGGTATGCGCGCCCAGGTGCTGGAGGCGTTTCACGCGAACATGCCGGCCGTGCATGCGGAAGCCGGCTGCATCGAATACGGGCCGGTGATCGACGCCGCGAATACCCCCGCGCCGTATGGCGAAGACACCTTCGTGGTGGTCGAGAAGTGGGAAAGCGCCGACCATCTGAAGGCGCATGCGGCGTCTGCGCACATGGCCGCTTACGGCGCGAAGACCAAGGAGATGCTCGCGTCGCGCTCGATTCACATCATGCAAAACGGCTGATTGAAGTCTCTCTGGCGAGGATGGCGCCGATGCGCCATCCTCGCGCCCACGAAAGCATGGGAGGGCACGATGGACCTGAGCCTGTCGGCGGAATACCAGGCGTTGCAGGCGGACATTCGCGCCTTCATCGCCGAACACGGGCATAAATCGCCCAAGGTTGGCGGCGGACGGAAGCGGCCGGACCAGAAAACGCTGGATTGGCAGAAGACCCTGCTGGAACACGGCTATGTCGGGCGCACCATTCCCAAAGAATACGGCGGCGCCGGGAAACGGCCCGATGTCATGGAAGCCGCCGTCATTGCCGCCGAATTCGCGCGCGCCAATATCTATGCGGGCCTGACCAACCAGGGCGTTTCGATGCTGGTCCCCACTTTGCTGGAAGTCGGGACAGAGGAACAGAAACGCGCTTACGTCGGCCCCACGATCCGCGGCGATCTGATTTGGTGCCAGGGTTATTCCGAGCCAGGCAACGGCTCCGACCTCGCCAACGCGCAGACCAAGGCGGAGCTGCAAGACGGGCACTGGATCGTCAACGGCCAGAAAATCTGGACCAGTTCCGCCCATTACGCCGACATGATGTTTCTGCTGTGCCGCACCGAACCGGAAAAATCGAAACACGAAGGCCTGTCGTATTTGCTCCTGTCGATGAAAAGCCCTGGGCTGGACCGTAGGCCGCTGAAAACGATGACGGGACGGAATGAATTCAACGAGGTATTTTTCACCGATGTGAAAGTCCCGGAACACCAGATCCCCGCCGGCCGTGGCAAAGGCTGGTACGTCGCCAACGTCACGCTGAAACACGAACGGTCCATGATCGGCGACGCCAGTAAAATGACCGCCCGCCTCGAACAACTCATCGCGCTTTTGGGCAAAACCGAAATCGACGGGGTCCCGCTGATCCGCCAGCCCGAATTCCGCGATCGGCTGCTGCGGCTGCAAGGCGAAACGATCGCCTGGAAAGCACATAACCTTAGACTTTTGACCGAGGCCGCTCAGGGCATCGAGTCCGGCGTCAAACGCATGATCGTCAAATACGGCGGCACCATGCTCGGTTTCCGCCTCTCCTCCCTCGCCGTCGATGCTCTTGGCGCCGCCGGATTGCCTTATGAATCCGCTGGCGAGGACGCCGAAGACGACGATGCCACCACCTGGAACATCGATTACATGTACGACGTCGGCCTGATGATCGGCGGTGGATCGAACAATATTCAGAAAAATATCATCGGGGAACGCGGACTCGATCTGCCGCGCGAACCGAAAGTCCAGACCGCCGCCGCGGTGGGGAGAGGCTGATGGAATTCGGTCTGAGTCTGGAACAACGCCAGTTCGACGATTCGCTGCGCGATTTCCTGAAAGATCGCCTGCCGATGCAACGGCTTCGCGAGCTCGCGGAACCCGGCGGTGGTTACGATGAGACGTTGTGGAACGGTTTGACCGAACTCGGCCTGCACGGCCTGATCGTTCCCGAACGTTTCGGCGGCGCCGGACTGGGCGTTCTCGACGCCGCGGTCGCGGCGGAAGCGCTTGGTCATGCCGCCGCGCCGGTGCCCTTCGCTGGCACCACAATCATGGCACCGCTGGCGTTCATGCACAGCGCGACGGAAGCGCAACAGGACGAATACCTGCCGCTTGTCGCGGCGGGCGAAATCAGGATCGCGGCCGGATTCGCCGGGCTCGCAGGCCAGACCGGCGCCGCGTCCGCCACGCTGGATGGCACCAAACTCACCGGCAGCGTCAGCGGAGTCATCGATGCCGGCGCGGCCACGCATTTTCTTGTTTACCTGCGCGACGGCACCGCCGCGCTGGTCCAGGCGGGCAGCCCGGGTGTCGCCGCGACACAACACCGCGCACTGGATCGCACCCGTCCCCTGGTGGACCTGGTCTTCGACGGCGCCAATGCAGAACCCCTGTCCGCCGCGAACGACAAAATCGCGGCTGCCCGGAAAGTCCTGAACGCCGGGCGAGTCATCCTGGCCGCCGATACGCTTGGCGCGGCGCAAACGATGCTGGACCGCGCCGTCGCCTTCGCCAAAGAACGAGTCCAGTTCGGGCGCGTGATCGGCAGCTTCCAAGGCGTCAAATACATGCTGGCCGACTGCGTGACCGCGCTGGAACCCTGCCGCGGCATGGTCTGGTACGCCGCGCACGCCCAGGATTCGCTGCCGGAAGAGGCACGCCTGACCGCGTGCCACACCAAAGCCCATGTCCACGACGTCGCCCGGGACGTCGCCCGCATGACCACGGAAACCCACGGCGGCATGGGCTTTACCGACCTGCTCGGCCTGCACTTCTGGTTCAAACGAATCGCCTTCAACCGCCAAATTCTGGGCGGCCCCGAACGCTGCCGCCAGGAAGCCGCGGAACTGCAAGGCTGGGTCTGACGCGTGGCTTTCGGGGCGGGCGTCTGAGTCGTGGAAGCGCCAGGGCTCCGCCCCGGACCCCGCGAGGGCGCTGCCCTTCGATCCCGCCAAGGCTGGGCCGTGGAGGCCATTTATTGGGGATATGAGAAGGGGGGCCATCCGAGATGTCGCAACATCCGAG
>JAYWAX010000438.1:0-4160 GCA_043782125.1 Acetobacteraceae bacterium
ATCGAACGAGAGGCGTTTTCTGCGGTTTATCCTGCCCACTCTCGCAATAGGATGCCGCTACCGATGGCCCGCTCGGGGGCGTGCCATGACGCGGAGAGGGCCTCGCGATGGGTCAATCGTTCGTGCCTTTGGAATCATACCAACTGGTAAAACGTTTGACTTTTGGCGAAGCATCTCCGCCACGTTACGGCCCGACTCGATCGGGCCAACGGAAGCGGCACGGCGATTGAGCAAAGGGCGCTTGCCGCTGACGATCGTGGCCACATTCGCAGTGGCGCAGGCTTCCGATGGCCCGCTCGGGGGCGTGCCATGACGGGGAGAGGGCCTCGCGATGGGTCACTCGTTCGTGCGGTTGGTATAAATGGCGCCAGGCCTCCGGCCCAGCGCCTTTCCGTCAGTTCGCCCGGCGCTTTTCGAACATGTCCCGCAGACGATCGAAATTGCGCAACGAGTGCAAATGGAGATACAGCATCTCCAGCATGTCGTTCTTCGCGAGTTCGGCGATCGTTTCTGCGGGCAGCGCCTTCAGCCGGTCCTTGTTCACCGCCATGAACCCGCCAAGCGACATTTTATTGCCATCGTGCAGCGTCACCTGCGCCTGCATCGGTTCCAGTAAGCCGAGTTCCCGCACGCGGGCGCAAAACCGCTGCGTTGCGAGAAACTGCGTCTGATAATCCTGGAGAAAATTCAGCACGCCATCGATATACGGCGTATGTCCGCCATTGTCGTCGAACAGACGCTGGCCTTTACCTTCCCGGTTGAAACCGGCAAACGCCTCATCGACGCACAGAACGAAGCGGCCCTGATCGTGCGAAAAAACGAAGGGGTAGCGGCGCAAAAACGCGGGAATATAGGCGGCGCTCCAGCCATGATCCGCGCCAAGGAAAAGGTTCTCATTGTTTTGTACCCCCAGGATGGCGGCGGGAACGAGATCCGTTTCGGGGCCGCCGAAGACGATCGGATATTCGTTCGCGGCCAGCGGGAATTCCACCGCCATCAGCGGCACCGAGTTCACCTCGGCGCTGAACGCGAAATTCGCGCCGACCTCCACCGACCAATCGCGATGGCTGGCGGAGTTCACGGGGGCGACCGTCTTGTAGATCAAAAGTTGCGTGCTCATGGCCTGTCCACTGTTCGAAGGGCCGCCTTATACCACGCCCAGGGCGTGTTACAGCGGTTCATTGGGCCGCGCGGTCCATTGACGCCCAAAGGCTCCGCGGTTTTGGCAAACCAAGGTTTTCGCGCAGGGTGGTACCCTCGTACTCCGTCCGGAACAGGCCGCGCCGTTGCAACTCCGGAATCACCATATCGACGAAATCGTCGAGCGAGCCGGGCAGCCAGGCCGGCATCACGTTAAAGCCGTCGGCGGCGCCGTTCTTGAACCAGTGCTCCATGATATCGACGATTTGCGCGGGCGTGCCGATGGCCGGCAGATGCCCGCGCGGGCCCGCATTGTGCAGGCACAATTCCCAAAGCGTCATGTTTTCCCGCCGCGCCGCGTCCAGCAACAGGCGCTGGCGGCTGAGCGGGCCGTTGGTATCGCCCATCTCTGGCACCGGCCCGTGCAGCGGGTATTTGTCGAGCCCGCCCACGCCGATCGTGTGTTCCAGCACCGAAATACCAACGCTCGGGTGGATCAGCGATTGCAGGTATTCGTATTTCTCCTGGGCCTCCGCCTCCGTCCGCCCAGAGACCGGATAAATGCCCGGCATCACTTTTACGTCCGCGGGCGAGCGGCCGAATTTTGGCAGGCGCGCGTGGACATCGGCGTAAAAATCGCGGGCGCGTTCGAACACATCCTGCGCGGTGAACACCAGTTCGGCGACCCGCGCGGCGAGGTCGCGCCCGGTGTCGGAGGCGCCGGCCTGGACGACAATGGGCCGTCCCTGCGGCGAGCGCGCGACGTTCAGCGGGCCGCGCACGGCGAAATGCTTCCCGCGGTGGTTCAACACATGCATTTTCGCGGGATCGAAATAGACGCCGGTTGCCTTGTCGCGGATGAACGCGTCCTCGTCCCAACTGTCCCAGAGGCCGGTCACGACTTCCGCGAATTCGCCGGCGCGATCGTAACGGTCGGCGTGCGCGACGTGCTGGTCGCGGCCATGGTTGAAGGCCTCGGCCTCGTTGTTGGAGGTGACGAGGTTCCAGCCGGCGCGCCCGCCGCTGATCTGATCCAGCGAGGCGAACTGGCGGGCGAGGGTGTAGGGTTCGGCGTAGGTGGTCGTGGATGTCGCGACGAGGCCGAGATGCGAGGTCACCGCGGCCAGGGCGGAGAGCAGCGTCATCGGCTCGAATTTGACGTTTTTGCCCATGCGGCCCCGGGATTCGGCGGAACCGAAGACGGTGACGGCGGCGCTGTCGGCGAGAAACAAGAGGTCGAATTTGCCGCGCTCGGCGGTGCGCGCGACGGCGGCGAATTCCGCGAAATTGGTGCCGGAATTGGCATAGGCATCCGGATGGCGCCAGGCGGCGACGTGCTGGCCGGTTTCGTGAACGAAGGCGCCGAGTTTCATCATGCGAGGGGTCATGGTGGGGTCTCCGGCGAAAGTGGCGGCGGGATGATGCCCGTCCCCGGGGTCAATGGCCAGAGATCGGCCGAGGCGACGAAAATGCCGGACCGCGCCCATGGAGATAAAGAAATACGAACCCCTGACCTGAACGCCGAAGCATCCGGGCCAGGGGTCCGGAAAATTACACCGCGATATGATCCAATTCTTTGCCCGCGTTCTCCGGACTGTAAACCCAGATCACGATCGCCTGGATCACCATAATCACCGGGATCAGCAGGAACGCCGCCTGGAACGACCCTGTCGCCTGGCGCAGCCAGACTGAAACGAATGGCCACAGCACGTAGCCGCAGAACATTCCGACCGTCCAACTGAATCCGTTGCCGACCCCTCGGATTCGCGTCGGATACATTTCCGCCGTGAACGTCGTGATCGGTCCCCAGACCCCAAGCAGTCCCCAGCCCCAGATCAGGCCGAGTATAAGAAGTGTCGTTTTATCGGTGGCGAAAATCCACCACGTCATGAACACCGTCGCCTGCAACAGGAAGAATGCGAACCCCAGCCGCCGCCCCAGCTTGTCGATGAACCAGCCGGCGAAGCAGATGCCGGTGACGCCCACCAGCCCCCACCAGATATAGAAATTCCCATACTCGGCGGCCGTGAACCCGTGCGTTTCCTTCAGGAAGATCGGCATCCACAACCCGATCGTGCTGAACGCGATGACCGAGGTCGCGGCGAGGAAGGTCGCCAGCATCGTGTTCTTGATCAGGTCCGGCATGAACAATTGCCGGATGCCCACCTTGTCCGCCTTGTTGAACCAGGCGTCGTCTTCCGCGCTCAGCCTCCGCCCGCTGGCGAGATCCGCGCGCAGCCGGTTTTTCCGGTCCGTCATGCGTACCCAGTACGGCGATTCCGGGCACATCATCCGCACGTAAATCGCGATCAACGCAATGACCGCTGGCGGGATAAATGCCATGCGCCAGCCCCACCGCTCCACGATGAACATCGCGATGCCGCCGGCCAGCGCCGCGCCGATGCCCCAGGTGGACCGGTCTGCGCTGATCACGCGTCCGCGCAGACGCGCGGGCCATGTTTCCGCGACCAGCATCGACCCGATCGCCCACTCGCCATTCAAGGAGAATCGCACCAAAGCGTAAGCCGCGACAAACGCCCAGAACGTCCCGGACATCGCGACCAGCGGCATCGACAGCGAAAACAGCGCGATGTTGATCGCCAGCAGATTCCGGCGTCCATATTTATCCGCCAGCCAGGGCCAGAAATACAGGCCCGCGATCCCCAAAAGCATCGCGATCTGCACGCCGGACCGGTAAGTGGTCAGATCGACCGCGAATTCCTTGATCACGAAGGGCGCGACAATGGCGAAGATCACCCCGTCCATCCCGTCGAATCCCCAGCCCAGACCGTTCGCGGTGGCGATATGCCAATGCGTCGATGTGATGCGGGTCGTATCTGCCGCGTTGCGAAATGCCGCAGATTGCATGTGTTTTTGTTCAAGAGGTCCCATTCCGGCGGCGGCATCCTCCGTCGCCGCGCCACCAGACATTGTCTGAGTCGCTGACATCGCGCTTCCTTCCCAGGCTTGATATTCGTTCGGTCTCACAGGACCGCGATCAGGCTACCTCCCGCGCGGAC
>JAYWAX010000439.1:0-11477 GCA_043782125.1 Acetobacteraceae bacterium
ACCTGCGACGGGAACATGGAGGAAGGCTCGCTGCGCGCCGATGTGAACGTATCGGTGCGCAAGGCGGGGGAGGAATACCGGACACGGTGCGAAATCAAGAACGTGAACTCGGTCCGTTTCGTCATGCAGGCTGTGGAGGTGGAGGCGCTGCGCCAGATCGATGTCTGGGAAAGCGGCGAGGCGGTGCGCCAGGAAACGCGGCTGTTCGATCCGAACCGCGGCGTGACGCGGCCGATGCGGTCGAAGGAGGACGCGCACGATTACCGGTATTTCCCGGATCCGGATCTGCTTCCCTTGGTGCTGGAACAAGGCTGGGTCGATGCGATCAAGGCGAGGTTGCCGGAGTTGCCGGATGCCAAAAAAGCACGATTTATGAACGATTTCGGGCTGTCGGCATACGACGCCAGCGTTCTGGTCGCGGAACAGGCGGCGGCGGTGTTCTATGAAACCGTGGCGACGGGGCGCGATCCGAAGCTGGCGGCGAATTGGGTGACGGGGGATTTCTTCGCCGCGATGAACCGGACGGGACGGACGATCGAGGACCCGCCGGTCAGCGCAGCGCAATTGGGCCAGTTGTTGGACAGAATTGCCGACAACACGATCAATGGCAAAATCGCCAAGGATGTGTTTGAGAGTGTTCTCGAAACCGGCGAAGATCCCGATCGGATTATTCTGCAAAAAGGTCTTCGCCAGATCACCGATCAAACCCAGATCGATGCCGCTGTCGACAGTGTTCTGAAAGCCAACGCCGAATTGGTCATTCAGTACAAAAGCGGCAAGGATAAATTATTTGGCGCTTTCGTCGGTCAGGTGATGAAGGCGTTAAAGGGGAAGGCAAATCCGGCGCTGGTGAATGAGATTTTGAAGCAGCGATTGAAGTGAGCGACGGAAAATCCCGGGTCCGGCCGCTCCGGTCTGGCCCGGACAGATGAACAAGACGTTAAATCATGCGGCTTTCGCGCCGAGTTCGCCCGCCACATCCTGAATGCACTGCCAGGCCACGCGGCCGGACCGCGCGCCGCGCGTGATCGACCATTCGACCGCCTTGGCGCGCAAATCCGCCACGGAGATCGGCAGGTTCATGCTGGCCGCGTATCCTTCCACCATCGCGAAATACGTATCTTGATCGCAATTATGGAATCCCAGCCAGATACCAAAACGATCCGACAACGAAACTTTTTCCTCGACCGCCTCGTTCGGGTTGATCGCGGTCGCGCGTTCGTTCTCGATCATGTCGCGCGGCATCAGATGCCGGCGGTTGGACGTCGCGTAAAACAGCACGTTATCCGGCCGTCCCTCGATCCCGCCATCGAGGACCGATTTCAGCGCCTTGTAATCGGCGTCCTCTTTTTCGAACGACAGATCGTCGCACAGGATCAGGCAACGCCGGGTCTGCGGGCGCAGCATGTTAAGCAGATCGGGCAGCGTCCGAATATCCTCGCGGTGGATTTCGATCAGGGCCATGCAGCCGGGCACCCGCGCGCAGGCCTCGGCGTGGGTGGCTTTCACCAGCGACGACTTGCCCATGCCGCGCGCGCCCCACAGCATCGCGTTGTTCGCGGGCAGGCCGGCGGCGAAGCGCTGGGTGTTTTCCAGCAAAATGTCCTTCTGCCGCTCCACCCCCTTCAGCAGGCCGATCTCGACCCGCGAGACCTTCGCGACCGGCGCCAGGTGCGCGGGGGAGGGGTGCCAGACGAAGGCATCGGCCCCCGTCAGATCCAGCGCCGGGGCGGGCGGCGGGGCGAGCCGCTCCAACGCCTCGGTCAGACGGGTCAACAAGGCGAACGCGCGGTCATCCATCGGAAAATCCAGCCAGCTTGACGAAAGAGGGGCGGAAAGTATGGTCCCGGCCCGTTCACCGCAAGGACCAGCATCATGTTCACCTCTTCCGCCCACGCCCAGGGCATCGGCGATTTGTTCGGAGGGGCGGGGGGGAGTATCGCTCAGTTCCTGCCGCTCGTAATGATTTTCGGCGTGTTTTACTTCCTTTTGATCCGTCCGCAGCAGCAGAAACAGAAGGAGACCCAGTCGATGATCTCCGCCGTCAAGCGCGGCGACAAGGTCGTCACCGGCGGCGGCATCCTGGGCATCGTCCAGCGCGTCCCCATGGTGCAGGACAAGAATGGCAAGCAGGTGCCGGGCCAGGAGATCGAGGTCGAAATCGCCAAGGACATCAAGGTCACCGTGCTGCGCGACACCATCACGGCGGTGGTGAAGCCGGTCGCGGCGAATGACAGCGCCCCCGCGAAGGGCAAGGCGGGCTGACGGACGGCCGCGTCCGCGGCTGCCTCGTCTTTAGAGCGCGATCGTTTGATACCAACCGGCCGAACGATTGACCGTTCGCGAGGTCCCGGCCCCGTCATGGCACGCCCCCGAGCGGGTCCATCGGGAGCGGCACACCATTGCGAGAGTGGCCACGATAAACCGCGGAAAGCGCCTCCCGTCCGATCGCCGTGCCGCTCCCGATGGTCCGGTCGAGCCGAACCATGACGTGGTGGAGAGGCCATGCCGAGAGTAAAGCGTTCCGCCGGTTGGTATGAGGTTTCCTTCAACCTCAAACGTGAATCGCTCTCTCAAACCAATGCGTCAGAGCATGTTCGCTTCAACTTGAAGCGATCATGCTCTGACGCCACGCGATCCCGGCAAGGTTCGCGCCTTGGCCCCCGCCGTCCCCGCGGCGGGGGTGTTCCGCGCGTGGTCTCGTCTCAGCTTCTGGCGTACCAGCCCTTGGTCGCGCCAACGACGCGGACGACGGACAGCATCACCGGCACCTCCACCAGCACCCCCACGACCGTCGCCAGCGCGGCGCCGGAGTGGAACCCGAACAGTCCGATTGCGGCTGCGACCGCCAGCTCGAAAAAATTGCTGGCACCGATCAACGCCGACGGCGCGGCGATGTTGTGCGCGGAACCGCAGGCGCGGTTCAGCCAATAAGCGAGACCGGCGTTAAAGTAGACCTGAATGACGATCGGCACCGCCAGCATCAGGATGACCAAAGGTTGCGCGAGAATTTGCTCGCCCTGAAAGCCGAACAGCAAGATCAGTGTCGTCAGCAGTGAGACGAGGGAGACGGGGCCAAGGGCGGTCAGCATCGCGTCCAGTCCGCCCCGCCCCACCAGCACCCTGCGCCACCACTGGGCCGCAACCAGGGGGACGGCGATGTAAAGCACCACCGACAGAAACAGCGTGTCCCAGGGCACCACGATGGCGGACAAACCAAGCAGCAGGCCGACAAGGGGGGCGAAGGCCACGATCATGATGGCGTCGTTCATCGCCACCTGGCTGAGCGTGAAGTTGGGGTCGCCATCGGACAGGCTCGACCAGACGAAGACCATCGCCGTGCAGGGCGCGGCCGCCAGCAAGATCAAACCCGCGATGTAACTGTCGATCTGATCGGGGGGCAGCCAGCCGCGGAAAATGACTCGCACGAACAGCCAGCCCAGAAGGGCCATGGAGAAGGGCTTGACCAGCCAGTTGATGCCGACGGTCACGGCGATGCCCTTCCAGTGCTTCGCGACTGCGCCAATGGCGGCGAAATCGACTCGTAGCAGCATGGGCACGATCATCAGCCAGATCAGCACCGCCATCGGCAGGTTGACGCTGGCAAAGGTCATCCGGCCCAATACCTGGAACGGCGCGGGGGCGGCGGCGCCAAGCGCGATCCCCGCGACGATGCACAGCGCGACCCACAGGGTCAGGTAACGTTCGAAGACACCGAGGCGGGCAGGTGGTTTTTCCAAAGCGAGTTTCCTTTACGTGGACGGTCGCAGGCCGCGCGCAACCAAAGTTCAGGCCGTCGCGGGCCGCGCGGGTTGTGCCGCCGGAAGCAACAGTACGATCGCGAAACACAACGCAAGCATCGCCGCCGATCCCCAAAGACAGGCGGCCAGCCCGCCCGCGGTGGCCAGCCCGCCTGACAGCAAAATCCCGAACAGCCGCCCGCTTGCATTGGCGGCGTAATAGAATCCCACGTCCTCCGCCGCGCTCTTCGATCCAGCATAAGCGAGGATCAAATACGAATGCAGCGAGGAAATCACCGCGAACACGAACCCGAACACCGCGAGCCCCACGGCCACGAACGCATCGGGGCGCACGGGGTGGCCAAATGTCAGGATCGACGCCAACGCGACGGGAATAACGGCCAGCACGGCGCCCCAGATGCGGGCGTCCGGGACTTCCCGCGACAGCCCGTCCTTGCTCCGCCGGACAATCGACGGCGCGATCCCCTGCACCAGGCCATAACCGATCGTCCACGCCGCCACGAACCCCGACACCTCCGCGAATCGCCATCCCTCGGCGTACAGGAACACCGGCAGCCCAACCACGAACCAGACGTCGCGCGCACCGAACAGGAAGATACGCGCGAGCGCCATCAGGTTGATCGCGCGGGTTTTGGCGAATAATTCTCCAAACGATTTCGACGCCTTCGCCCGGCCCAAATCGCGCGGCAGCGACAGGGCGACTCCCGCCAGGACAATCGCCAGCAGGCCCGACATTGCCCACAGCGCGCCCCGGAATCCCAGCCATTCCAGCAGCAGCCCGCCCGCGAAAAAACCGAACCCTTTCATCGCGTTCTTCGATCCGGTGAACCACGCGACCCAGCGGAACAATTGCCCGGACCCAGCCGCCGCCGTTGCCTTGATCGCGGATTTCGATGCGGTTTTGGTAAAATCTTTCGCGACGCCGGAAATCCCTTGCGCGGCGACAACCCAGGCGACGGAGGCGGAGGGGCTCCAACCCGGGTCCAGCCCCGACAGCAGCATCAGACCCGCGATTTGCAGCGTCAGCCCAGCGATCAGCATCCGCGGAATCCCGAACCGCGCCGCCAGCCACCCGCCGCCCAGATTGGCGAAGATGCCGGCCAGCTCGTACAGCAGGAACAGCGAGGCCAGCACGAAGGGCGTATACCCCAACGTGTAAAAATGCAGCAGCACCAGCATTCGCAATGCGCCGTCGGTGAGCGTGAAACCCCAATAGCTCGCGGTGACGACCGCGTAATTGCGCGCCGCGCTCACAGCGGCCCCCGTTCCGCGACGATGTTGGCGAGGTCCACCATCCGGCAGGCGTACCCCATTTCGTTATCGTACCAAGCGTAGATTTTCAGCAGTGTCCCGTCCGTGACCATGGTGCTGGCCGCATCGACAATCGCGCTTCTGGTGTCGTTGACGTAATCGGCGGAGACCAACGGCCGGGTCTCGTAACCCAGAATGCCCGCCAGCGGTCCCTTCGCGGCGGCTTCGAACAGCGCGTTCACGTCCTCCACCGTCACTGTCCGCGCCATTTCGAACACGCAGTCCGTGAGACTGGCGTTCAGCACGGGCACCCGCACCGCGTGCCCGTTCAGCTTGCCCGCAAGTTCCGGATAAATCAGGGCGATGGCAGTGGCGCTGCCGGTGGTCGTGGGTTGCAGCGACAGCATGGCGGAGCGTGCCCGCCGCAAATCCTGGTGCAGCGCGTCGGTGACGACATTGGTGTTGGTCGGATTGTGGATCGTCGTGATCTGCCCGTGGCGGATGCCGATCGCCTCCTGCAACACTTTAACAACAGGCGCCAAACAATTGGTCGTGCAGGATGCCGCGGTCAAAATCCGATGCTCGGCCGGGTGGTAACGGTGATCGTTGACCCCCACGACGATGTTCAGCGCGCCGCCATCCTTCACCGGCGCCGCGACGATCGTCCGTTTCACGCCCCGTGCCGCATAGGCTTGCAGCGGCGCCGCTTTCACGAATTTGCCAGAACATTCCAGCACGGCGTCGCACCCGAGATCGCCCCATGGCACATCTCCGGGCGTGGCGGCCGCTGAAAAACCGATACGGTGGTTGCCGACATGGATCGCCTGGCCGCCATCGTGGCCAATCGTCTCGTGCCAGCGCCCATGCACGCTGTCGAATTCCAGCAGATGCGCCGCCGCCGCCGCGCCGCCCGCGATCTCGTTGACATGGACGATCTCCAGCCGGTTCGCGGCCCGGGGATCGTCATGCGGACGGCGCACCCCACCCATCGCCGCGCGCAACACGAGCCGCCCGATGCGGCCCATCCCATTGATGCCAACACGCATTTCAGTATCTCCCCGCCAGCACCAACCCGTCGCCAAGTTCGTCCAGCCGCGCCTTCATCGCCATCCGGTCCAGCGCGGCAAAGGGCAGCGCCGTGAAAATCTCGATCCGACGCCGCAGACTGGCGTAGAGTTCGTTCAGCAGCGCCGATTGCTCGGCCGGCGGGCCGGTGAATTTCGCCGGATCGGGCAGCGGCCAGGCGCCGGTGACGGGCAGGCCGCCGAAATCCGGGCACACCTGGCCGTCCACGATGTCGCAAAGCGTGATGACGAAATCCATCTGCGGCGCGTTCGCCCCGGTGAACGCCAGCCAGGACTTGCTGTGCAAATCCGATACGTCGTGGCCCAAAGCCGCCAGTTTTTCGAGGACCGCGGCCCGTGGCGCGGTCGCCGGATCGGAACCGGCGGAATATGCCCGGAATCGCGTGCCGCCGAATTTCCGCAGGATCGCCTCCGCCATGATCGAGCGGGCCGAATTCTGGGTGCATAAAAACAAAACATTGAACGCCGGGCTCATGAAAGACGGTTCCTCCGTTATCGGGGCGAGCAGGCTGGTCAGCGCCGACAGACCCGCGCCCCGGGTTTCCGTCAGGAAAACCAGCAGCCGCCGCAGCCCCTCGATGCGTGCGGCGTGGACGATCTGGCGGCCCCGGCGCGTGGACTGCGTTAGGTTGGCCCGTTCCAGCGTCGCGAGATGAAAGGACAGCGTCGATGGCGCGACGGCAATCCGCGCGGCGAGGTCGCCGGCGGGCAGGCCGTTGGGTCCCGCCGCCAGCAACAGGCGCATCAATTCCAGCCGTGTGTATTGGGCCAGCGCCGCGAGGACGTGGACCGCTTCGGTTAATTCCATGTTTCCAGTGTTATGGAAATGAAGCGGTCAGGCAAGGTCCGGGCCGGGACTCTTTTGTGACAATACCGCGTCCCATTCGCCGGTCACCCCTCGGACCGGCTCCTGCCTGTTCGCGGGGAAAGAAAAGGCACCAATATCAAACGTTCGAACGATTGACTCTCGGCACGGCTTCTCCCCTCGTCATGACCGGCTCGACCGGGCCATCGGGCACGGAAAATCGATCGAACGAGGGGCGCTTTCCGCAGTTTATCGTGGCCCGTCCCGCGATGGTGTACCGCCCCCGATGGCCCGCTCGGGGGCGTGCCATGACGCGGAGAGGGCGTCGCGGTGGGTCAATCGTTCGTGCCGCTGGTATTTCGTCGCGAAGCGCGCGATCAGGCCAGCGGCGCATCTCGCGGCGCTCGAAAAGAAGACTTTGCACGCGTCGAGAGGTTATTCTGTCCCGTCAAGAACACGGACGCCCTGGACCAGCCGCCAATACAACCGTGTGGCCCGGTTCCAAACCTGATAGGCTCGCCCGCATGGAATGGGACCTGCCCGCGATCGTCCTTGACACCCGCCCCTACGGCGAGGCCGACCTCATCGCCACCGTCATGACCGGCGAACACGGCGCCCATAAAGGCCTCGTTCGCGGCGGCGCCTCGCGCGCCCAGGGTGGCATTTGGCAGGTGGGCAATTTTGTTCAGACACGCTGGACCGGGCGCGCGGCGGGCCAGCTCGGCGGTTTTCGCGGCGAATCGATCCACGCCACCGCCGCCGCCGTCATGGACGACGCGCTGTCTTTGGCCATGCTGAGCGCGGTCTGCGCCGTGGCCGAGGACGCCCTGCCCGAACGCGAACCCCACCCGCCGGTTTTCGAGGGCCTGATCCACCTGCTGCCGCGCCTCACCCTTGGCGCCACAGAATTGCCCAACCTCGTCGTCTGGGAAGTGGTGCTGCTCGCCGCCCTGGGTTTTGGCCTGGATCTTTCGACATGCGCCGTGACCGGCGCTGCGGAAGGTCTGGCCTATATTTCGCCGAAGACGGGACGCGCGGTCACGGCGGCGGCGGCCGGTATCTGGACCAGCCGCCTGCTGCCCTTGCCCGGTTTTTTGACCGGCGGCGACGCGGGCGGGCCGGATGCGTGGCGCGACGGGTTGCGGCTCACCGGCCACTTCCTCGCCCGGGACGTCTTTGGGGCCCGCCACCGGCCGCTGCCCCAGGCGCGACAGATGCTATACGACCGCGTCGCCGCGCTCGCGGCCGATTCGGAGTCCAGCCATGCCTGACGATTTCGCCGGACACATCGAAGATACCCCGCTCCGCGACGCGCTGTCCGAGCGGTACCTCGCCTATGCCTTGTCGACGATCATGTCGCGCTCGCTGCCGGATGTGCGCGACGGGCTGAAGCCGGTGCATCGGCGCCTGATCTACGCGATGCACCAGTTGCGGCTGGACCCGACGGCGGGGTTCAAGAAATGCGCCCGCGTCGTCGGCGACGTCATGGGCAAATATCACCCGCACGGCGATCAATCGATCTACGACGCCATGGTCCGCATGGCGCAGGAATTCGCCGCGCGTTTCCCGCTGGTCGAGGGTCAGGGCAATTTTGGCAATATCGACGGCGATAACCCGGCGGCGATGCGCTATACCGAGGCCCGCCTGACCACTGTCGCCAGCGCCATGCTGGCGGGGATCGACGAGGACGCGGTCGATTTCCGCCCGACCTACGATGGCGAGGAATCTGAACCCATCGTCCTGCCCGGCGCCTTCCCGAATTTGCTCGCCAATGGCGCCGCCGGGATCGCGGTCGGCATGGCCACCTCCATCCCGCCGCACAACGCGGGCGAAGTCTGCGCCGCCGCGATGCATCTTATCGCGCACCCGGACGCCACCACCGCGGACCTGCTCGTCCACATGCCCGGCCCGGATTTTCCGACCGGCGGCATTCTGGTGGAGGACTCCGGGGCAATCCTGAGTGCCTACGAAACGGGCCGCGGCGGCTTCCGCGTCCGCGCGAAATGGGAGCTGGAAAAGGGCAAGCACGGCACCTGGCAGATCGTCGTCACCGAAATCCCCTATCAGGTGCAAAAATCGAGACTGATCGAACAGGTCGCGGCGCTGATGGAGGAAAAGAAACTCCCGCTGTTGGGCGACATCCGCGATGAAAGCGCCGACACCATCCGCCTTGTGCTGGAACCCAAGACCCGCGGCGTCGAGCCGGAAGTGCTGATGGAAACCGTGTTCCGCGCCACCGCGCTGGAATCCCGCTTTTCGCTGAATATGAACGTTCTCGACGCCACCCGCACGCCGCGGGTGATGCCGCTGAAAGACGATTTACGCGCCTGGCTGGATCACCGGCACGAGGTACTGGTGCGGCGGTCCAGCCATCGCCTCGCCGCCATCGACCGGCGCATCGAGGTGCTGGACGGGTATTTGCTGGTTTATCTGAACCTCGACGAGGTGATCCGTATCATCCGCGAGGAGGACGAACCGAAACCGTCGCTGATCGCCGCCTTCTCGTTGACCGATACGCAGGCGGAAGCGGTCCTGAACATGCGCCTGCGCAGCCTGCGCCGGTTGGAAGAGATGGAAATCCGCCGCGAGCACGACAAACTGACCAAGGAACGAAAAGGCCTTCTCGCTTTGTTGGACGACGAAAAAAGCCGCTGGAAAAGAATTTCCGGCGAACTCGCCGACGTCGTCAAAAAATTCGGCGCCGGTCCACTGGGCGATCGCCGCACCGAGCTTGGCGCCGCCCCCGCTGCCGTCGATGTTTCCTTCGAGGCGTTGATCGAGCGCGAGGCGATCACCGTCATTCTGTCCGATAAAGGCTGGGTGCGCGCCGTGAAAGGCGCCGTCGCCGATCCGAACGACCTGAAGTTCAAAGAGGGCGACAAGGCGCGTATGTTGTTGCCATGTTACAACACGGATCGCCTGGTGTTGTTCGCAACCAATGGCAAATCCTATACGCTGAAAGCCGCCGATGTGCCCCGCGGACGCGGCGACGGTCTGGCGTTGCGCCTGCTGGCGGATATGGCGAACGAAGATGAGGCGGTCGCCTTGTTCGTGCCGGTGGAGGGTATTCGCTACCTCGTCGCCACCGGGTCGGGGCGCGGTTTTTTGGTTGCGGGCGCGGAACTCGGCTCCGAAAGGCGCGCGGGCAAGCAAATTCTTAACGTGAAACCGGGCGAAACGGCCGCGTTCTGCGTCCCCGCCGATGGCGATCATGTCGCCCTGATCGGCGAGAACCGGCGGCTGCTGATTTTCCCGCTGAACCAGATCCCGGACATGACCCGCGGCGCCGGTGTGATCCTGCAACGTTACAAGGACGGCGGTCTGTCCGACACGAAAGTTTTCCGCATCGCCGAGGGTCTCACCTGGCGCCTTGGCGAGCGCGTTCGCACCGAAACCGATCTCCGGGAATGGCTTGGCGAGCGCGCGCAGGCCGGACGGATGCCGCCGAACGGATTTCCGCGCGGGCTAAAATTCTGATGTCCAAATCGCCGGCGAACATGCGGCGCGTTCCCGCGCGGTTGCTTTTGCCGGCGGCGCAACTCGCGGAGCTCCGCCGCCGTGTCGTATGGAAAAGCGCCGGCCTGATCGCGCACGCATGGCTTGTCATTCTGGGCTCAATCGCCTTGGTCGCGGTTTTCCCCAATCCGCTGACCTTCGTCCTCGCCGTCATGGCGATCGGATCGCGCCAACTCGCTCTCGCGATCCTGATGCACGACGGCGCGCATGGCTGCCTTTCGGGCGGCGAGCGGCGCAACATGGCGCTGAGCCAGTTTCTGTGCGCCTGGCCCGTGTTCGCGGACACAAAATCCTATCGCGCGTATCATTTGCTTCACCACGCGCACACGCAGCAGCCGGACGATCCCGACCTGGTGCTGTCGGCGCCGTTTCCGATCAGCCGGGCGAGCTACCGGCGGAAATTCATCCGCGACATCACCGGACAGACCGGTTTGCAGCAGCGGACAGCGCAGGTGCGCGCGGCGCGTGGCGATCCGTCGTGGCCCGCCACGCGGCGGCTGCGCCATTTCTGGGCCAGACTGGGACCGCAAATGTCCGTCAACGCGGTCCTGTTCGCCGGTTTTTCGCTGGCCGGGGTCTGGTGGGCCTATCCGCTGCTGTGGCTGTTGCCGCTGCTGACCTGGACGATGGTCATCACGCGCATCCGAAACATCGCCGAACACGCCGTCGTTCCCGATTCGAACGATCCGTTCCGGAACACGCGCACCACGCTCGCGAACCGGATCGAGCGTGCGTTCATCGCGCCCTGTTACGTGAATTATCATCTTGAACATCATTTGTTGTTTTTCGTGCCATGTTACAACCTTCCCAAATTGCACGCGATTCTCATGGCCGGACCGTACGCGGAACGAATGGAGATACGGCGCGGCTACCTGGACGTCATGCGGCGCGCGACATCGAAAGCGAACGGCGGCGACACGCCTGGCACGACACAGCGGGCGAGCGGAGATCGAGTCTCCGCCGGATTTTGACCGCCAAATGACCCTGGCCGCGCCTGGGCCATGGGGCGAAGGAAAGAAAGCACCGGGGCTCTGCCCCAAACCCCGCGAGGGCGCTGCC
>JAYWAX010000440.1:0-4149 GCA_043782125.1 Acetobacteraceae bacterium
CCCAAACCCCGCGAGGGCTTTGCCCTTCGAACCCACCAGGGACACGGTCCCTGGACCGCGATCGGTTGGGGGATATGAGAAGGGGGCCTACGGTGGCGGTTGAAACGCCTCGGATGGCCCCCTTCTCATATCCCCCAATAAATGGGTTCCAAGGCCCTGCCTTGGCGGGGTCGAGGGGCAGAGCCCCCGCGGGGTCTGGGGCGGAGCCCCGGTGCTTTTCTTCCTTCCCCCGCCAGGGCCCAGTGACCGCCCTCCCGTGTCCTGGCGCGGCTGCCCGGCACCTGATACCTCGCGGCAGGCGGCCGTTCCCGCCTGCCGCGCCGGAGTTCGTCCCATGTCCAGTGTTGTCGTCACCTTCGAACCCGGCAAACGGGGCCGCGCCGAAATCCCCCTGCATTTGCCCGCCGGCACCGCGCTGGTTTACCTCGTGGACCTCGACCCCGCCGCCCGCGCCGCGGCTTTATCGGCCGCCACCGCGATTCTTGCCCGCGACACCGGCAAGGACCTGTCGCCAGAGGAAGCCGCGCTGACCGGCAACGCGCGCCTGATCCAGTTCATGACGGCGGGCATCGACTACGTCCCGCTCAGCCAGTTACCCGCGCATGTGCCCATCGCCAGCAACGGCGGTGCCTATGCGGATGCGATGGCGGAGCACGCCTTGGCCATGACCCTCGCCGCAGCCAAGCGCCTGTTGGTGGAACACAATGCCCTGATCGCGGGCCAGTTCAACCAGTTCGTTCGCAACCGGAGCCTCGCGGGTAAAACCTGCGCCATTCTGGGTTTTGGCGGCATCGGCGCCGCCACTGCCCGGCTGATGCGCGCCATCGGGATGCAGGTCCACGCCATCAACCGTCGCGGTAAAACGGACGGCCAGACACCCGAACCGGTCGATTGGATTGGCGGTCCGGACGATCTGCCCGCGTTGCTGGCCGCCGCCGACGTCCTGATCGTCGCAGCGCCCCTGACCCGCCGCACACTGGGTATGATCGGCGCCACCGAACTCGCGCGTATGAAACCCGACGCGATCCTGGTTAACCTCGCCCGCGGCGAACTGATCCAGGAGGCCGCGTTGTTCGCCCACCTCCAGACCCATCCCGCGTTTTACGCCTGCCTCGACGCCTGGTGGGTCGAGCCGGTGCGTCACGGTGCCTTCCGCGTGGACCACCCGTTCCTGTCGCTGCCGAACGTCATCGGGTCGCCGCATAACTCAGCCTCCGTCCCCGGCAATGTCGAGGCGGCGCTGCGCCACGCCTTGGCCAATATCCGCCGCGTCCTGGCCGGCGACGCGCCCCAGAATCTGACCGGCGCAGACGAACGGATGCTGTGACCCGCGTCAGGCGTTCGGCGCGGCGGACGCGGGCGTCGAAATCGCCGACACGGACCGGAATATCGTCTCGACGATGCGGCCCAGAGGCACCGGACCGGCGGCTTCGTGCAGCAAAGCGGCGCCGAGACGGAGCGACATGATGGTGTAGGCCAGTACTTCCTCGTCCACCGGCGGCACCAAACCGGCGCGCGCGAACAACTGACGCATCCCCTCTGCCACCCGTGCGCGCTGCGGCCGGTACAGCGCCTGGCACCGTGCCGCGAAGACCGGGTTGCGCTGCGACAGCATCAGCATTTCCAGACGCAGCAACTCCCAGTCAGAGGTCTTTTCGGTGTCTGGAAACGCCGCGCGCAACCGTTCGGGCAGCGTTTCCACCGGCCCATCCGCCGCCTGCGTCACCTGGGCGATTCGCATGACATCCTGCGCCATCTGCTGACCCATCAGCTCGACCGCCAAATCTTCCTTCGTGGAAAAGTTGGAATAAAACGCGCCGCGCGAGAATCCCGCACCCTCGGCGATCTCATCGATCGTCGCGGCGGCGAAGCCCCGCTGTCCAAAGGCCAGGCGTGCGGATTCCAGCAGTTTCTCCCGGGTTTCCGCCTGCATTTCGGCGCGGGTTTTACGGGGCATGCGCGGCGTCCGCACCTGACACGGGCGCGACCATCGAAAGCGGCAGGCCGCCGAGGCGGGAAATCACGAATAAATCACGATTTAATAACATATCGGAATCCCCATTCGTATTTGGATACAGCCAGTCCATTGCGACATTGTCAATACGATCTCCGAGGGCGCGCAGGGCAATCGCCTGAACGCCGCTGCTGTGCCGTTCTCCGTCATGGCACGGCTCGACCGGGTCATCGGAACCGGCGCCGGCGGCCCCGTTCGCGAAGAGATCGCCGCGTCAGACGATCCGGTGCCTTCGTTCCCGAGGTGTTGCCGCTCCGGATGGCCCGGTCGAGCCGTGCCATGACGGGAAGAGGCACGGCGGTGTCGTTCAAGCGATTGCCCAGTGAGGGCGCGGCATCCCACACGTCGCGGGAGTCGGGCGCCGCCATGACCGTTGGACACCGCTCATTTCCGCTAAAAAACGCGCCCCGGAGGCCTTTTCCGATGCGGACGCAGCCAAGCCCCTTGTCAGGACAGGCACCGACCGCCTAACCCCCCGCGTGACGCAACGCACAAAACGACAGGAGCGGGACATGTCCGACACCGCGATCGACCGCACGATCGACGCCGCACGCGCCTTTCTGGGCGAACGCCTGACCACCAACGCCAGCCTGCGCGAACACCACTCGCACGGCCAGGACACCCAGACCCCGGTGCTGCCCGACGCCGTCGCCTTCGTCGAAACGACCGGGGAAACCGCGAAACTCCTGGCGCTCTGCCACGCCGAACGAATCCCCGTCGTCGCCTGGGGCGCCGGCACGTCCCTGGAGGGCCACGTCACCCCCGTCCGGGGCGGCATCACCGTCGATATGTCGCGCATGACCGGCATCCTCGACGTGAGCCAGCCCGACATGGATTGCCGGGTTCAGGCCGGCGTGACGCGGGACCAACTGAACACGCATCTGCGCGATCTCGGCCTGTTCTTCCCCGTCGATCCCGGCACCGCCGCCTGCACGATCGGCGGGATGTGCGCCACCCGCGCCTCCGGCACCAACGCCGTCCGCTATGGCACGATGCGAGAGAATGCGATGGGTCTGACGGTTGCGCTGGCCGATGGCCGGGTGATCCGCACCGGCGGCCGGGTCCGCAAATCCGCCACCGGCTACGATCTGACCCGCCTGTTCGTGGGGTCCGAAGGCACGCTTGGCATCATCACCGAAATCCAACTGCGCCTGCACGGCATCCCCGAGGCGACATCGTCGGCCACCTGCCAGTTCCCCACCCTGCGCGACGCGGTCGAAACCGTTATCGCCATCATGCAATCGGGCATCCCCGTCGCCCGCATGGAGTTGCTGGACGAGGTGCAGATGGCCGCCTGCATCGCCTATTCTAAGCTGGAGGGCCTGCAATCCATGCCCGCTCTGTTCTTCGAATTCCACGGCACACCGGCTGGGGTGAAGGAGCAGGCGGAGCAGGCGGAGGAAATCGCCAACAATTTCGATGGCAGCGGTTTCCGGTGGGCCACAGACTCCGCCGAGCGCAATAAGCTTTGGCAGGCGCGCCACGACGCGCTCTGGGCTGCTCTGGCCTTGAAACCGGGCCATAAAGGCATCGCCACCGATGCCATCGTCCCCATCTCCCGCCTCAACGAGGCCATACTGGGCGCCAAAGAGGACATCGCCGCGTCCGGCCTGACCGCGCCGATCGTCGGACACGTCGGCGACGGCAATTTTCATACGGTGATCCTGGTCCCGCCGGAGCCCGATGGCCTGGCGCGCGCCTGGGAACTGGACAAGAAAATCGTCGCCCGCGCGCTGGACCTTGGCGGTTCGTGCAGCGGCGAACACGGCGTCGGGATCGGCAAGCGGGAGTTCCTGGAGCGCGAACACGGGCCAGAGGCGCTGGCGGTGATGTACTCGGTGAAACAGGCGCTTGACCCCAGGGGGATCATGAATCCAGGAAAGATTTTTCTGAACTGACAGCGGCCCGTGCGGGGAAGTATCGCGACGGCCGGAGCCTTCGCGGTACTGGGCTCTTGGCCAAGTGAGGCGGCGCTCACGAATCACCGCTTCATTTGCGGCACGCGCCGCACACCCCGTCATGGTCCGCGAAGGCGGACCATCCACGATTTGCGGTACTGGATTGGCAAAAGTCGTGGATGGTCCGCCTTCGCGGACCATGACGAGATCGTTAGGACCGATCGATTCGTTAATCTT
>JAYWAX010000441.1:0-11436 GCA_043782125.1 Acetobacteraceae bacterium
GCGAGGCCGGCAAGGCGCGCGGTGATGGGGATGCGCGGCAGGATTTCGTCGATCACGGGTTTTTCCGACACATAGGAAAAGCCCAGATCGCCGCGCATCAACCCGCCGATCCACTGCGCGTATTGCAGCGGCAACGGCAAATCGAGTCCCAGATCGGCGATGATTTTCTGTTTCTCGGCCGGGTCGATCAGACCGGCTGAGTCGAACAGGATATCGGCAATATTGCCGGGCACGATGCGCAACAGCAGGAAGATGGCGATCGACACCCCGAACAGGGTCACGACCATCAGCAGCAGGCGCCGGATAATATATGACAGCATGTTGCCTCAGCGATCCAGCCAGACGTCTTCGAAACGCCAATGATTGTAGATACTGTTGACGGCGAGTTTCAGCCCCTTCACCTGGGGCCACCAGCAGGTGCCACTCTGCTGCTGGTAGATCACCGGCCGCGCCCCATCTTCCTGAAGCCGGCGATCGATATCCCAGACGAGTTTTCGCCGCGCGTCCCGGTCGGTCATCCGTGACTGCTGGTGGAACAGTTTTTCCAGTTCGGGGTTGCAGTACGACGTGTAGTTACGTTCGGAGCCGCACAGATAGTTTTCAAAGAACATCACGTCGGGATCGTCGATGCCGGTGCCCTGGACGTTCATGCCGACAGCGTAATCCTTGCGCAGCAGGCGGGCGTACCAGACGGCGGAATCGAGCGGCTCCAGCTCCGCCTGAATATAGATGGATTTCAGGTGGTCGATCAGGATCACCGCCGCATCGCGGTAATCGGCGATGTTGCGCGTCGAAACCTTGATCTGAAGCGGCTTGTCCGGACCGTAGCCAAGGTCCCGCATGATGCGGCGGCCTTCGTCGCGGCTTTTCTCCACGTCCGCGCCGTAGCCCGGCACCGTGGCCATATATTCCGGCGACCAGCCCCAGATGCCGTCCGGCGGCGCCAGCATCGCGCCCCCGATATTATACACGCCGCGGCTGAGGATGTCCGAAAAGGCCTTCCGGTCGATGGCGAGCCCCAGAGCGCGGCGGACAAGCACGTTATCGAAGGGGGGCCGTTCCCGGTTCACCAGGATATTGCCCTGGGTGTTGGACGGCTGCACCAGGCATTGCATGTCCGGCACCGCCGCCTTGATGTCCTTCACCAGTTCCGGCGTCACGTCCCCCGTCAGAGTCAGATCGAATTTCCCGGCCTCGAGCGCCAGGATCGCGGTCGAACGGTTGGGAACGATCGTGTATTCGATGCCATCGAGATACGGCCGGCCCGGTTTCCAGTACTCGGTATTCCGGGTCAGGCGAATGATTTCATTCTGCTTGAACTCGACGAATTTGAAGGGGCCGGTGCCGATGGGATGGGTGCGCATCCGCGCGGCCGGCACATGGCACGGATAAATCGGCGAAAATCCGCCGGCCAGCATGACCAGCAGGGAAGGCTGCCGCTCCTTCAGGTGGAACGTCACCTCCGCGGGGCCGTTGACGGTGATCTCCTCGATGTTGAACCACCAGGTCTTATGCGGGTTTTTCCGCATCTTGCCGTCCACCTTGCCGGTGACGACATCCCAGGTGCATTTCACATCGGCGGCGGAAAATGGATTGCCGTCGTGCCATTTCACGCCCTCGCGCAACTGGAACGTGAGGGTCTTGCCGTCGTCCGATAACTTCCACGACGTCGCGAGATCGGGAACGATCTGTTCCAGCCGGTTCTGCCGCGCGCCGGGTTCGAACACGACAAGGTTGTTGAACACCGCCATGAACGGCATATCGGTTGAAATCGTCGCTTCTTCGTGGATCGAAGCGCTTGGCGGATTATCGCGGTGCGTCACACGCAACACGCCCCCCGCCTTCTGCGCGAAAGCGCCGTGCGTAGCTGCGAGAATTGCCAAAAGACAGGCAATCGCGATCGATGCGGCGCGAAGCGGCATTATCCCCCCTGTTGAAGCCCTGTTACCCCCACTCTGACCACGCCCGCCTGGGCTTGGCAATAACCTTCGCGACCCTGCGGCGATTTCCTTTTCAGGCCCAGAATCGGGGTTGTTTCGAAGGTTATACCTTGGGCCTGAAAGATTGACGCCTGGCACGCCCTTTCCCCGTCATGGCCTGACTCGATCGGGCCACCGGGTGCGGCATGGCAGTTCGGCGAACAGCACGTCGCACGGCGGGGGTCGCGCTTATTCGCACAGGCCACGCCGCTCCCTGTGGCCCGATCGAGTCGGGCCATGACGAGGAGGCGCAAGAGTCACCCTTTCAGACCCCCCCCGGCTACTCGGCAGCGAGCGCGGCGCGGGGGATCGTTGCCTCTGTCAGCGTGGTCATCCGGTTGATTGTTTCCAGCGTGTCCAACATCCCGTGCAGGCGGTTCGCCGCGTCCGCCGACAAAGCGCGTTGGGCGCAGTCGATGAATTTTCCACGCAGCAACGCGGCCGGCAAGGGCATGGTTGGGCCGCGGCCCAGGGGACGGGGAACGGAGCGGGTGAGCACGCGGCCATCGGTCAGGGTCACCCGCACGTCGGCGCCAAAATGTTCCGACAGGTCCATGTCGCGCGCGGGCCAGGCAGTGGAGACGACGCGAGCCAGGACGGCGCGAACCTCAGGCTCGTCATAGCTGCCGTCCTCGAAATGGGCGATCAGGACCTCGCCGCTGACCAGCGCGCGGGCAAGGCAGTATTGCACGCTGAATTTGGCGTCCAACGCGCCCAAAGGGTTGGGCCGGTTGGTGTGGGCGAGGCGGCGCGGGTGTGTCTGGGATTCGATTTTCGCCACCGTCGCGGGCGTCAGCTTATGTTCCCGCACCAGCGACAACATGGCGTCGATGGCCGGGTGGGTGCTGCCGCAGCACGGGTATTGTTTGATGGCGAGGCCCGGATCGACGATGTCCCAGGGCGCACCCCACTCCCCGGCGATCGGATCGGCGTTGAAATTGCCCTCGCCATTGAAAACGCGCAGGAAGCCTTGCCGGTGTTCCAGCGCGTCAGGGGACGACGAAAAACCTTCTGCCGCCAGCAACGCCGCGTAAAGTCCGTTGCGAGCGGCCTGACCGACATGCAGCGGCTTCGTCATGGTGCCGAAATTCGCCTTGATCCCAGAGGAGAACGTCGCGGCCAAAGCCAGCGCCTTCGCCGTCTGTTCCACGGACAAACCCATCAGGCGCGCGCAGGCCGCGGCGGCGCCAAAGACGCCAAGCGTCGCGGTTGGGTGCCAGCCTTTTTCGTAATGATGGAAATTGACCCCGCGCGCGATCCGCGTTTCCGTCTCCCAGCCCGCGACATACGCGGCGATGAAATCCCGGCCGTTGCCGCCACGGGTTTCCGCGAGCGCGAACAGCGCGGGCAGGATCGGGGCGGACGGATGGCCGCCAAGCGTGTCGCTGCAATCGTCGTAGTCCAGCGCATGGGCGGCGGTGCCGTTGATCGCCGCAGCGTCGAGCGGACCCACGCGGTCCCCGGTGCCAAAGACGACGCAGGGGCCGCTGGCGCCACCGATGGCCGCGACCCGCGCGGCGATGCGGGCGCAGGGCTCGTCCGCCCCGGCCAGGATACAGCCGACCGTGTCGAGAATGGCGGCCTTGGCCCAGTGGCGGGCCGCGTCTGGCAGGACGTCGTAGGTGACGGCCGCGATGCGCGTGGCCAGTGTTTCGGCGATCGTCATGCGTGTCCTCCCCGGCGGTTGCTCGGACCCACTGTAACCCAATCCCCGCGCCTGATAGAAGGCACGCGGGAAAAGGGAGGAGAACATCGTGACATTGGCTCGCCGCGCCATACTGGCCGCGCCGTTCATCGCCGCCGGGACCAGCGCCTTCGAGACAAGCGCGTTCGCGCAGACGTCCGGCTGGGATCGGGTGGTGGAGACGGCCAATAAGCAGGGGCACCTCAACCTTGTGCATAACCTGCCGCCGCCATTGGGCGATTACTGGATCGCGGATTTCAACAAGGCATTTCCCAAAATCCGCGTCGAAGCGACGCGCCTTGGCAGTTCGGAACAGGCGCAACGGTTCAACACCGAATACCCCGCCGGGGCCTCCACCGCCGATGCCTGCATCACCCTATGGGACGACATGGTTCTTACCTGGGCCTCCAACGGCTGGATTCGCGACTGGAAGCCGCCGGAAGCCGCCGCGTTCGACCCGAAATACGTCGTGCGCGATCGGATTTTCGTGACGCAGGTGATCCGTTCCAGTTTGATGTCGAACAAAACCAAGGTGAAAGAACCCGACGCGCCCAAAGACTGGACCGATGTGTTCAATCCGAAATGGAAGGACCGCGTCGGGGTCGATCCGCCGTGGCGGTCCGTCGCGGTGCAGCAGATGCTGGCGGTATGGGACGATCTGGGCATCAAAGATGTCGCGAAGCGCCTGAAGGAAAACGGCGTGCGCTTTTTCAACGGCAGCGCCGGCGTGGTGCAGGCGTTGATCCGGGGCGATATCTGGGTCGCCGCAGTGATCGAGCCGCCAGGCATCAATGCAATCGGCGATGGCGCGCCGGTCAGGATTTCCTATCCATCGTCGGTGATCCCGGCCGTCGGCACGCCCTGTTTCGTCCCCGCCAAATGTCCGCATCCCGAGGCCGGGATGGTGTTTATCAATTGGTCCATGAGTGCAGCGGGTCAGGCGAGTTTGCAGGAAAAGATGGGCTCGCCGGTGACGCGGCCGAATGCCGGCGACCCGAAACTTGTGCCGGGCCTGGGCGGGCAGAAAATCGCGTTGAGTGCCGATAGTCTGACGCCCGCGAAGCAGAAAGCGATCATCGATGAGTGGCGTCAGGTCTTTGGCCTTCAGTGACCGGCAACACCGCGGCGGCTGGATGATTCGCGCGATTTTCGCCGCGACGTTTCTGACCGCCGCGTTTCTGATCCTGACACCGCTTTTGGCGCTGGTACATGGGAGTTTGCAGACAGGAAGCCCAGGAATGGCGACGGCGTTTACGTGGCAGAATTGGAGGGATCTGGGAAGCGGGAATATCGTTCATACGTTGTTCGTGACCTGTTATATTTCGGTTGCGACAGCGATCCTGAGCACGACCGGCGGGGCGGGACTGACCTGGCTGGTGTACCGTTCTGATTTTCGTTTTAAGAAAAGCCTGGTCGCGGCCGTTGGCCTGAGTTTCTTTTTCCCGGGGTTTATTCTTGCAATGGCGTGGGTGATCCTGGCCTCGCCGGGCGGCATTTTCAACGATATCCTGGAAGAGCTTCTGGGCATCGAGAAGTTTCATTTCGATATTTATTCGACCGGCGGGATTGTCTGGATTCAGGTGCTGCACATCGTACCGTTCGCGTTTTTCACCCTGCGGGGACCGATGATCGCGATGGACTCCTCCCTGGAGGAAGCCGGCTACGCATCCGGCGCCAATCCCTGGGCCGTCATCCGGCGAGTGACGCTGCCGCTGATGATATTTCCGCTGCTGTCCAGTCTGCTGCTGTGTTTTGTATTGTCGGTAGAGCAATTCGCGATTCCGGCGATGGTCGGAATTCCTGGACATGTGAACACGCTGGCGACCGAGCTGTATCTGCTGACAAGCTTCTCGCCACCGAATACCGGGCTGGCGGCGGCGGTCGGGCTGGCAATGAGCGCAGTGACAGGCCTGTCGATTTTTGCGCAACGGCGGATTATCGCGCGGAACACGGCACCGACAGTGACGGGCAAGGGATATCGGATCCGGCCGCTGGCGCTTGGCCGGTGGCACGGGACGGCAAACGCGCTTTGCCTGTTTTACGTCGCCATGAGTTTCATCGTTCCCGCGCTGGCGCTGATTTATACCTCGGGCATAAAATTCTTCGTCGCCAATCCGTTCCAGGCCACGTGGACCTGGCGGAATTATCAGGTGCTTTGGGATAGTCCAGGGACAGTCAGGGCTTTCTGGAACACACTGGTCGTGGCGGGCGGCGGGGCGGGGCTCGGGCTGGTGTTGGGCACGCTGATCGCCTGGTTCACCCACCGGCTGAAACCGCCGGGCTATCGCGCGCTGGATATTCTGGCATCGCTACCATTCGGCATTCCAGGGATCGTGATCGGGCTGGGATTTTTGTGGTCCTATGTCTATCTGCCGATCCACGGTTCGTTGATGGTTCTTGTGTTTTGCTACGTCGCACGGTTTTTGCCTTATGCGACAGAAACGGTCGGCGCCCAGATCGTACAATTGGACAAGGCCCTCGAAGAGGCCGCCTGGGCTTCCGGCGCGAACCGGATGGTCAGCTTCCGCCGGATTATTCTGCCGTTGCTACGTCCGGCTTTGCAAAGCGGATACTTTTTGCTGTTCATCGCGTATTTTCGGGAAATCGCGGCGGCGGCGTTGATTTACACGGCCTCGACCCAGGTATTGTCGATTTCGATCTGGGCGTTCTTCGAAAACGCCAACTGGGGCGTGGCAAGCGCCCTGTCCATTGTCGCGACGATCGTCACCGTTGCCCTGATGGCGGCGGTCATGCGCGCGCCGCTGAAAGTATGAACATGGGTATCAGCGTTAAATCTCTTTCGAAAAGCTACGGTGGCAAGATCATCGTCGATGGCATCGGGTTCGAGATCGCGGATGGGGAGCTGGTTTCGCTGCTCGGGCCGTCGGGATGCGGGAAAACCACGACGTTACGCTGTATCGCCGGTCTGGAAACGCCAGAAAGCGGACAAATCGCGATCGGGGACGAAACCGTGTTCGATTCCGCGATGGGCGTGACGGTGGAGCCGTACCACCGTAACATCGGCATGGTGTTTCAGTCCTACGCGATCTGGCCACACATGACGGTGTTCGAAAATGTCGCTTTCCCCCTGCGCGTCCGCCGTGCCAGCCAAACCGAGGTCGAGCGAAGGGTGGTCCGCGCGCTGGATCGCGTCGGCCTCGGCGCCTTCCGGGACCGGTCGTCGCAACAACTCTCGGGCGGACAACAACAGCGGGTGGCGGTGGCGCGCGCGATCGTGCACGAACCGGCGGTGCTGCTGTTCGACGAACCTTTGTCCAATCTCGACGCGCGGCTGCGGGATCGGACGCGGGCGGAAATCCGGCAATTGCAACGCGACCTGAACATCGCGACGATTTACGTCACGCACGATCAGACCGAGGCGCTGTCGTTGTCGGATCGCATTCTGGTGATGCAAGACGGGCGCATCCGCCAGTTCGGCGTGCCCGAGGATATTTACGCTCACCCAACGGATATGTTCGTGGCGGAGGTCGTGGGCACCGCAAATTTCTTCTATGTTATTGTCGACGGCAGCGGTGCCGGGCGGGACGCGAACGGCGCGGAGTTCCGGACCGCCTTTCCAGGGACCGAAGCCGGACCGGCGCGGGCGATGGTGCGTCCCGACCGCCTGGCTATCGGGCCAGACGCCGACACGATACCCGCGCCGAACCGGCTGCGCGGGACAGTGCGCCAGCGCCTGTTCATGGGTGGCCACTACGAATACGTCGTCGAAACGGCATCCGCCCGCCCGCGGGTGACCTCCGCCGCCGCCTTCGCCGAGGGCGCGGCAGTGGTGCTGACTTTCGCGCCCGAAGACTGTATTTTTCTGGTGGGAGATTGACATGGGCGTCACCATCGAACTTCGCGAAAAATTCGCCGGTAACGCGCTGACGCCCGAGGCGATCTCCCGGGGAAAATTCGGGACTACCCATTGCGCCTTGTTAAAGGAAACCGTGCCATGACGCTCGCCCATGAAATCGCGGAACGAATCCACGCGTTCGCTGCCGAAGACCTGTCGCCGCTGGCGCTGGAATGGACCAATCATGCGTTCATCGACACGATCGGTTGCGCCCTCGCCGGCATGGCGGAAGACGCGCCGCACATCGTCATGGGCATCCCCGGTGTCGCCGAAGCGCCAGGACCAGCGGCCATCTGGGCCAGCGATCGCACCGCCAGCGTGCTCGACGCGACGCTGATCAACGGCACGGCGTCGCATGCACTGGATTACGACGATGTCGCGGGCGTCATGGGCGGACATCCCTCCGCCATGCTGGTGCCGTCGATGATCGCTCTGGGCGAAAGCCTCGGGTCCACCGGGCGCGATCTCGCTCTGGCTTATGTCGTGGGTTATGAGGCAGAGTGCCGGATCGCCCGCAGCGTGCATTTCCATCATTACGACAAGGGCTGGCATCCAACCGCGACACTCGGGATTTTCGGCACGGTCGCGGGTGCCGCGCGAATGTTACACCTCACAATCGATCAAACCGCCATCGCCCTGGGCATGGCCGCATCCTTCGCCGCCGGCCTGAAAGCCAATTTCGGCACGATGACGAAACCACTGCATGTCGGCCACGCGTCGCGCAACGGGCTGTTCGCGGCCTATATGGCGCGCAATGGTTATACTGCCAACCCTGGCGCCTTCGAACACAAGCAGGGATTTCTGGAAGTGTTCAACGGCGCAGGTACCTACGACACCAGCAAAATGCTGGCGAATTGGTATGCGCCGCCAGAGTGCGAAGGCCCAGGAGAGCCGGGGCTAAAACCTTATCCGTGTTGCGGCAGCACACATGCGGCCGTCAGCCGGATGCTGTTTCTGGCGAAAACGCACGATATTCAACCGGGCGACGTGGAAACGATCGAGGTGATGCCGCATCTGCGCCGTCTGCCACATACGGACAATCCCAATCCACGCACGCCGCTGGAGGCGAAATTCAGCATTCAATATTGCGTCGCGCGGGCGCTGAACGATCGCGCGGTCAAGCTTGATCATTTCGAAAACGGCGCGGAGAACGATCCCGCAGTGCGCGCGCTGCTGCCGCGAATCAAAGCGTTCGGGCATCCGGACCTCGCCGCCGCCGGACCGCATCAATGGGGCGCAGAGGTCGTGGTCCACACCAAGGACGGCCGCCGTTTGGCGTCCCGCGTCGACGATTACGAACGCTGCGGGCCCGGAGGCCGGATGATGACGCAGGACGAACTCTGGACCAAATTCTCTGACTGCGCGGAACGCGTGTTGCCGAAATCCGCGATCGCGCCGCTGTTCGCGAAACTGTCGGCGGTGGCCGATGCCGCCACAGTAACGGAATTGACAACTTCGATGCGCTACCCAAACCCCCGCACCCAGGCCGCCTGAGCCAAACGAAAGGAATACCGGCATGTCCGCCACCGCCCGCCTCGCCGAACTCGGACTTATCCTGCCGCCCGCACCGGCGCCCATTGGTAATTATTTGCCCTGGCGTCTCGGCGGCAACATGCTGTTCCTGTCCGGCGTCGGGCCGCGCGACGCGCGGGGCATTTCGACGATCGGCAAAGTCGGCCAGGCACTGACCGTGAACGAAGCCTACGAGGCCGCGAAACTCTGTGGCCTGAACCTCATCGCCAACATGCAGGCGGCACTGGGCTCGATCGACCGGGTGGACACGATCCTGAAAGTCTTCGGCATGGTGAACGCCGCGCCGAATTTCATGGAACACCCGAAAGTCATCAACGGCTGTACCGATCTGTTCGTCGCGGTGTTCGGCGATAACGGCCGGCCCGCGCGCTCCGCCGTCGGGATGGGCAGCCTGCCGCAAAATATTTCCGTCGAAATCGAGGCGATTGTTCTCGTCCGATAGCGGCGGCCGTTAACCATTCCTTAAGGTTTCGGCGATAGACAGAGGCGTCGCGTCAATCCGGCGCGGCGTTTCGATAGGCAGCGGTCATGCCGAACGATCTGTCCATCCATGCTGTGCCTCCGCTCCGCGGCTCCGGCGATACCGTCGTCCCGCAACGGCGCCCCGCGTCCCCCACCACCCCGGCGCCAGAACCGGCGAAGCCCGGGAAACTGTATGCCAATCCCGATTTTCACTTCGACCCGGCCGCCGGGCTGGTGGTGATCGAATTCCGGAACGATTCCGGCAAGGTGACAGACACGATCCCAACCCAGCGCCAACTCGACGCCTATCGCTCGCACCAGGACGCGCCAGGGGACACACAAGCGCTGAAATCACCGGATGGCACGGCTTCTACTGGCTGATCGGATCAAAGGCCGGAACGACTCGTTCCTCGCGCCGTTGATCCCCACCCTGGCACGTCACCACGACGTACGCTTCATCTCCGCCGCGCCTGGGCCGGACCTCGCGGAGGCCATCGCATGGGCCGAAATCGTCTGGCTGGAATGGTGCTGGGATCACGCGGTCTGGGCTACAAACGGCGATTGGCTCGACGGCAAGAAATGCGTGCTACGCCTGCATTCCATCGAGGCGCTGCAAACCGATTTCCCCGAGAAGGTCGATTGGTCCCGGGTGAACCGGCTGATCGCCGTGGGCGGCGATATCGCGGACGTCCTGATGGGCGCGCATCCCGGCATCGCCGCGCATGTCCAGCCGGAGATCGTGCCGAACGGCATCGACCTCGACCGCTTCGCACCAGGCGCCGGCGACCGGCACAAAATCGCCTGGGTTGGCCATCTGGAGCCAAAGAAAAATCCCATGCTGCTGTTGCAGATCGCCCATGCGCTGCACCGCGTGGACCCGCGCTTCGTGTTTCACGTCGCGGGTGGGTTTACCGATCTGCGGACCGCGCGATACATCAAGCGGTTCATGGCGTCCCTTGGCCTGGCTGGAATCGTTCGGTTCGAGGGCCAGATCGCCGATATGCCCGCGTGGTACTCGGATAAGGGCGTGCTTCTGTCCACTTCGATGTATGAAAGCTTCGGCCTGAACATCGGCGAAGCCATGGCCGTGGGGGCGTTTCCCGTCGTCCACGATTTCCCGGGCGCCGACCGGCTTTGGCCCGAAGCCTGCCTGTTCGCGTCCATCGACGACGCCGTGGCCTTGATCCGATCCGCCAGACCGGGCCTTTACCGGGACTGGGTGCGGGAGCGATACAGCATGGCGCAACAGGCGGCGGCGATTTTGCAGATATTGGACGGGCTGACCTGATGCGTATCCTCGCCATCGGGAAGTCGCGGGCCACGCCGGAAGCAGACCTGTTCGCCCGTTATGCCACCCGCATCCGGCCCGAACTTGCCTTGACGGAACTTCCAGACGGCAAAGGCGCGCCCGTGGAAAGCAAGCGCCGGGAAGGCGAGGCCTTGCTCGCCGCGCTTCCGGGACAAGCCTTCGTTGTCGCGCTCGATCTTGGCGGAGAGATGCTCGACAGCGCAACTTTCGCGGCACGGCTGGATGGCTGGTTGACGCTTGGCCGTCCGTTACGATTCCTGATCGGCGGAGCCGAGGGGCTGGATAAACCCGTCATTGCCCGCGCGGATTTCAGTCTGTCGTTGGGGCGCCTGACCTGGCCGCATCTATTAGCCCGCGCGATGCTGGCCGAGCAGATATACCGGGCCCGGGCGATTTCGTCGGGCCATCCGTATCATCGCTCTGGGCGGCCCGACTGACCGTCCGGCAGCCCAGTACCGGCGGTGGAATTCTATCGGAGGACGAAACGATTGACTTATCGCGACGTCAGGGCACGCCCCCATAGGCACTAAGATAGCCTCCCGTTGGGATAATTGATTGCCTGTCGTCGCTTTCGCCTTGGGTTCGCCAGACGTTCATGGAGCAGCGGCGAGGG
>JAYWAX010000442.1:0-4142 GCA_043782125.1 Acetobacteraceae bacterium
CGGAGAGTTCGCTCGAGTTCAGCCCGCTTGACCATTTGATCCTGTTCCGCGTCTCTGAAATTGAGCGCGAACACGGTCAGCATCAAAAGGAAGACGAACAATACCCCAACCATCAGGTCGCTGACCGAAGCAAAGTAGCCTTCGCCGCCTTCTTCGTCGCCCGAAAAACCGTTGATTCGCGCGGCGCGCACTCTACTCATCAGCCCGGTCCCTTGGGCAATGCCGCGCTCAATTCCTGGATGGAATCGTCCAAACTCTTGACCATGTTAACGACCTGCGAGGAGGCTTTCGCCAAATTGCTATCGGTTTCGGTGACGAACTTGATAATGTCTGCACTGAACCGCGCGACTCCATCCTGTAGCTGATGGAGGACATTCGCCAGTTCCTTATCCACGCCCTCGAAGCGCAAGGTGGCTTTGTCCAAAGACTCAATCAGGTGCGCCGCGCCGTTTTGTGCGTTGTCCAACCTCTGCCCGATCACTCCAATCTGATCGACGAGATCACCGGCGCGGCGCGTGATTTGGGTCAGCGGTGCGACTGCCTCGCGCATGCTCTCGGACACCAGCCGCAGGTCTTCGGCCGCCTGGGCAAGGGGACGGGCGGTTTCTCCCGTCGCGAGATTGAGGTCTCCAATCCGCGCCGCCAGCAAGGTGGCGATGTCCGCCAGTTCAGTCACTTGCCGGCCCATCGTTTCAGCCCGGCCCACAATGTGATCTCCGGCGGACTCAATTCGGCCACCGGCGGCCTCGCCGCCCTGCCGGAGTGCCGACGAAGCGTTCTCGCCTGCCTGGCGCAAATTGAAGGCGGCCTGGGTCATCGATCCACTCAGTTCCGCGCTGCCCTGGCTCAACGAATCCCTCACAACCGCGGCGCCAGCTTTGCCGCCCTCCGTGATCGCGCTGCCCGCTTCGCCGATTGCCGCCTTCACGCTGGCCAGCATGGCCTGAAGTTCGGCCCTCATGCCCTCGGTCGCGGCGACGATCCGTCCGACCGCGTCGGTCGCGCCGCGGTCGAACGTGCCACCGGTTTGCGTTGCCGCGGCTTCCAACGCCGCGGCGATCCGTTCGGATACGCCCTGAAATGACGAAGCGGCGGTGTCGATCCGGGCCGCCACGGACTCAAGAGCCGTCGTTCCCATCGACCGGCTATCGTCCGCCAATCCCCGCAAGGTCAGGATCATGGCGTCGAACTGATCCGCCAGGCGGCGTGTGCTGTCTTCCGCGTGACTGCCCATGCGCTGTTCCAGACTGCGCGCCGCTTCGGCGAGGGTGGTCGCGACAGATTGCGCGGATCGTTCGAAGCCGCTGGCCGCCGCCTCCAACCGCTCCGCCAGTTCACGCCCGGCATTGGCTCCGGCGGCTCGGGATTGCTCGGACAGCGCCCGAAGGGTTTCGATGAGGGCCCCCATCTGGCTGGTGACGCCAGCCATGGCCGCCTCCGCGCCTTCGCCCATCCGGCGTGCCATGGCATCGGCTGACTCCGACATGCGGGTCGCAGCGTCGCGCATCCCGGTCTGCAATCCCTCAAGGCCGGTCCCCAGAGAGACAAGTTTCTCGGCCACAACGGCCATCTGGTTGCCGGTTCCGCCCTGGAGCTTCTCAATGAAGGCGGTCAGCATGGTTTGCATCGCGTCTTCGTTGCGATTGGTCAGATTCTGAGACAGAAGCTGCATCGCCTCGGTCAGCGGTCCAATGTGCTCGCCCAGTCGCTTGTCGAAGGCGTTGTCGAACACGCCGGCGAGGTTGATGGCCAGTTCGTTGGAGAAACCCTCGAGAATCGCCGTCTGCGAGCGAAGACGCTCGTTTGTCTCAGCTTGTAATTGAACGGGTGTTATCAGCGGGACGCGGTGGTCCAACGCGGATTGAAAGGCATCCAGCGCCAGTTCCACCTTGTTCAGCCAGTACTTTCTGAACAGTGCATACCCAATGGACAGAAAAAGGCCAGCGATCGACGTGACGAATTTGAACGACGCGGCGTTCAGCAAACCCCGCAGTGCCGCGTTTCTTGTATCCTGGGTGGCATTCGCCGCGACAATCCCGCCTGCGCTGCCGAGGGCGACCGCGAGACCAAAGAATGTGAACAGTAATCCGGCTCCAACCAGGAGGCTGGGAAGGGCGGCGTGGTACCGAAGGTCGATCCTGACGCCGGGCGCGCGGAACAGTCCCAGATCGAACCAGTCGTCCGATCTGGCGGTTGCCCGGATCAAACCTTGTTCCGGGATAAGAAGGGACTGTTGATACTCCTGCCAGCGGGCGCCGAGGATCGGATTGCCGCCCAGTTCTTGCGAGACCGCTTCGTATCGCGCTGCGAACTCCGTGGCGTCATTCGCGGCGTTGATCCGTGCGGTGACGCCTCCCAGTTCAGCGAGTAACGTCCTGCTGCCCGCACGCAGACGGACTCCGGACCAACTCGCCCATATGACCAATCCAAGGATGACCGCGAAAATCGTCAGCGGGTTCGCGACAAGAGGAGCGATCTCGGTCATTATGTCCAATCGGTATTTGATGATCATGGAGGTAAGCGCGAACCATGGCAGGGCAGCCGCATGAGGTCGAGGTCACCGTATGCGATGGTTCCACCACGTTGGTTACGCGCAGGTGCCGTATCGTCAACTTGCGAGACGGCCGCGCCGCCGCGGTTTGGCGTGGTCTCGCGTTCCCTTTGTTGCCAGGCGACAGGATCAATGCCGCCGGTGAAGCATGGCCAGTCGCTGAGACTTCGCCCTTTGCTCATGTTCCCAGGCCGTTCGGCGTCATTGATGGGCCGTCCGAAGCCTATGTGCTGGTCGCTGGTGGCTTCCTCGATGCCGAGGCCGCCGCCGCGAAACTGCGGACTGGCGGCTTCGAGGTGCTGAGGACAGGCCGTTATCTGGGTGACGCCGTCGATCATTTCGATGCGGATTGGTTTGTCCGCATCGTCCGCCCAGAGGGTCCACCGGACCTTGTGGAAAGCCTCGAACAAATCCTTGGCCAGTGCGCGGCGCGACCGCCTCCGGCCAACGCCGGAGATACAAGGGCACGTCTTTTGGCTGCCGAGTTGGTGGCGGCCAGGAGCCGTGAAGAGGAGATGCGGGCCGAACTCGCCAGACTTCGGACGGAGGCTGGCGCCGGCGCGGTCGCTGACGCTCAGATCGCGGTATTGCAGGATGCGCTCGCGGCCGAACAGCGGCTCAGAGAGGCGGCGGAACGAACCGCTGGGACCGCGGAACGCGAATCGTTATCGCCCCCTTCAGGCCGAACCGCCGGCGAAGTGCGCGATGTTTTGATCTTTTTGCTGCCCAACATCAGCATGCTGCGCGACAGCATCAAGGTTATCACCGTTGAATTCGCCAGAAGGGGAATGGTGTGGCGGGCATTGGGCGAACTGGCCCGTGCGACGGGTGTGCCGAGAGATTGGAAGAAAATTCGCGGCGCGGATGGTTGGTGGGAGCGGCACCTCAGTGACGGCCGTGACGACAGCGGCAGGATTTATGCGAGGCGGTCCGCCGATTCCTCATGGGAGGTGCTGATTTCACACAAGACGGAACAGGTCCGGGATATCGCCTGGTTGGGGAAACAATGAGCGTGGAGACTCCCGGCTGCCATTGGTACAGCTGCACTCGCTTCCGCCCGAAAGCGGGGGCTGGTTTTGACCGGCGTGATCTCACTGAAGCTTGCGGCGGTAATCGATCTCGACGGCGCTTCGGATTTGGTTGCTAATTGGTAGCTGGCTGTTTCTCGGGCGTCGATCAAAATCAACTGACCCATTGAAATCATTGGTCGGAGCGGCGGGATTCGAACCCACGACCCCCAGTCCCCCAGACTGATGCGCTACCAGACTGCGCTACGCTCCGACCGTGCAAGGCGTTTAACAGGGGCCGCGCCGCTTCGCAATCGCCCGATCGTCTCCGTTTGGCCCGTCTGGGCCGCGACGCCGCGATCCGTTATCGTGCGCCCATGGCCAGACTCAGCGTCAATCTCAATAAGATCGCCCTGCTGCGGAATTCGCGGCGTACCGGTGTCCCCGACATCGCTCGCTTCGCCCGGATCGCCCTCGGGTCCGGGGCGGAGGGGCTGACCGTTCACCCCCGCCCCGATGAACGCCACATCCGCAGCACCGACGTAACCCTGATCGCGGCGCTGATGCGTCCGGACCGGCCGGGG
>JAYWAX010000443.1:0-11395 GCA_043782125.1 Acetobacteraceae bacterium
CGAAGCGGAAATTCTGTTCCACCAGCAAAACCGTGAAACCGCGATTCTTGATTTCCCGGATCGTGCGCCCGATCTGCTGCACGATGACCGGGGCCAGCCCCTCCGTCGGTTCGTCCAGCAGCAGCATCCGCGCGCCCGTCCGCAGGATACGCGCGATCGCCAGCATTTGCTGCTCGCCGCCCGACAATCTTGTGCCGTGCGCCGTCTTCGCGCGTTCCTTCAGGTTCGGAAACAGCGTGTAAATCTCATCGACCGACAGCCCGCCGGGGGCGACAACCGGCGGCAGCAGCAAATTCTCGGTGACGCTAAGCGAACCGAAAATGCCGCGTTCTTCCGGGCAGATGGCAATGCCCGCGCGCGCGATCTGGTTCGACAGCTTGTCGATCGTTTCGGTGCCCTTAAACTTCACGCTGCCTTCGCGCCGCCCGACCAGTCCCATGATCGACTTCATCGTGGTGGTCTTGCCTGCACCGTTACGTCCAAGCAACGTTACGACCTCGCCCTCCGCGACGTTGAAATCGACACCGTGGAGAATGTGGCTTTCCCCGTACCAGGCGTTCAGTCCGGCGATCTCAAGCATGCTCGGTTCCCAGATAAGCGGCGATCACTTCGGGGTTTTTCGACACCTCGGCGTAATCGCCCTCGGCCAGCACGCGGCCGCGGGTCAGGACGGTGATGGTGTCGCACAGGCCTTCGACGACCGACAGGTTATGTTCCACCATCAAAATGGTGCGGCCCTTGCGAATGCGCTGGATCAACTCGACGATGCGGTCCACGTCGCCATGCGCCATGCCTGCGGTGGGCTCGTCCAGCAGCATCATCTCGGGGTCGAGCGCCAGAGTTGTGGCGATTTCCAGCGCGCGCTTCAGGCCGTAGGACAGGTTGACGACGACGGTGTCTTCCTGATCGGACAGGCCGACATCGTGCAACAATTCGCGCGCCCGATCGTCGTAAACCTTCAGCGACGCTTCGGACCGCCAGAAGTCGAAGCTGGCCCCGCGCGACCGTTGCAGCGCCAGACGCACGTTTTCCAACGCGGTCAGATGCGGGAACACGGCGGAAATCTGGAAGCTGCGGACCAGGCCGAGACGCGCGACCATGGCCGGCTTCATGCCGGTGATGTCGTGCCCCTTGAAATGGATGGTCCCGCGCGTGGGCTCCAGAAACGACGTGAGAAGGTTGAAACACGTCGTCTTGCCCGCGCCGTTCGGACCGATCAACGCGTGGATTTGCCCCGTTTTCACGCGCAAATCCACGCTGTCCACGGCCACAAAGCCGCTGAACTCGCGCGTAAGACCCTGTGTCTCCAGGATGGTGTCACTTCGATCGGTCGCTGGCACCCCCGGCGATCTCCCTGTTGCAGTTGCTAAGTGTTGGGGCGCCGTTTGGCATAACAGTCACCGGCGCGCAAGCGTCTTAACCCCGGGGGAAACCTGCGGCGAAGCCCAGACATATCCACGCCCCCGCGCTTCGCCCCATTGCCGCCGCGTGCTTTATGCTATGCAGCCCTCGCAGCAGGAGACTGATTCGCTTGAACCCGGCAATGTCGCGGCGTGCCTTCGCGCAAGGCGGCCTGAGTCTCGCAGCTCTGGCCGGGTGCGGTCACAGCCCAGACCACATCGACCCCGATCCCGACATCCCCGCGGCCTTTCGCGCCAGCGCCGCGGGCGCCACCGCCGCCTGGCCCGTCGAGGACTGGTGGATCGGTTTCGGCTCCGCCGACCTCAACGCCCTGATGGACAAAGCCCGCCGCCAGAATTTCGACATCGCCGCCGCCATCGCCCGCATTATCCAGGCCGACGCCCAGGTGAGAATTTCGGGCGCGGGATTGCTGCCCGCGCTGAACGGGACCTCCTCCGCCTCCTGGCAACATCTTGGCCTCGGCACCGGCTCCGGCAGCTCTTCACGCGCCCGCGCCAGCACCAACGCCAGCATCGATTCGCGCACCTACGCCCTGGGCCTCAGCGCGTCCTATCAGATCGATTTCTGGGGCCGTAACCGTGCCCGCCGAGACGCCGCCATCGCCACCGCCGCGTTCAGCCGCTTCGATCAGCGCACCGTGGCGCTGACGGTCATGACCAACGTCGCCAATACCTGGTTCGTGGCGCTGGCATTGGCCGATCGCCTCGCCGTCGCCAAAGGCAACCTGGCCGACGCAGAGCGGACGCTCGCCGTTATCCGCGCCCGCATGGCCGCGGGCACCGCCAGCGCGCTGGATGTCGCCAACCAGGAAACCCTTGTCGCCACCGAGCGCGCCGCCCTCCCCAATTTCCAGAATCAGCTCGAACAGGCCCTCAACAACCTTGGCATTCTGGTGGGCGAGCCGCCCGAGCGCATCGCCGTCCGCCCGGGCACCCTGACCGCGCTGACATTGCCGCCGGTTTCCCCCGGCCTGCCGTCGGAGCTTCTCGCGCGCCGTCCCGATGTCGCGGCGGCGGAGGCGTTGCTCGACGCGTCCGGCTTCGACGTGAAGGTCGCGCGCACGGCGTTTTACCCCGCCGTCAATCTCACGGGGTCCACCGGCTTTCAGGCGCCCGCCCTGAACGCATTGATTAACCCGGGCGGCTTCATCGCCTCCCTTGCCGCGGGCCTGACTGCGCCCATCTTCGATGGTGGCGCCCTGCGCGGGGCGCTGGAGCAGGCGCGGGGCCGGCGGGCCGAACTGCTCGCGGATTATCGCAAAGCCGTGGTGCAGGCCTTCACCGATGTCGATAACGCCCTGACCGCGTGGCGGTATACGTCGGAACAGGAAGCGTTGCAGCGGATCGCGGTGGAAAATGCGCGGCGGGCGGCGGCGATCGCGCGGGCGCAGATGCTGGCCGGAACGGCCGACATTCTGGCCGTGCTGACAGCGGAAACGGCGTTGTTCAATGCCGAGGATACGTTGGCCCAGGTGCGGTTGGCGCGGGCGCAGGGGCTGCTGAGTGTGTATAAGGCGCTTGGCGGCGGATGGACCCGGACTGGCGCGGACAGGTTCCCTGGGCTTGCGCCGGGGAGGCTGCGAGGCGGGCTGGCGTTTTGAAGGCGCGCGGGCGTGGTTTGGCCTTTCAGACGGACAAAGGACCTTCTTCCCGGATCGTTCCGTGGTTGGCGCAGGTGCGGCATCGACAGGTCCATGCCCTTACGAACTGCAAACCGGCGATAAACTACGCGGCTTGTTCCGCGAATATCTCGCCTTGCCTGGCGGGCCGGTCTTCCACCGCCGGCAGCATCGCCGCGATGGCCTGGGCTGGTACCTTCGCCAATTCCCTTTATATTCGGAAGCAAAATATTGACCGATGCCGTCTGGAACGCGATGAGCCCGGTACTACCGCCACGCGCCGCTCAACAGAATGTCCAGGGCGCCGACGACGCGATCGTCTTCTTCGGCCAGCGACCCAACCGGGGAGCCCAGAGCATCGCGCGGCAGGTTCGCGATCTGTAGCGGATCGAGTACGACCGCTTGCCCCTCCACGATGAAATGAGGTCCGACGTCGCTGTCAGGCACCCCGAACGCGCCGGCCGCCACCAGCGGTACAACAACCCGGCGGGCAGATGTCCGGAACCGGTTCGATTGCACGGCCACGACGAACGGGACGACTGTTTTGTTCCGGCCAGGGTTGCGATGGACGCTCAGTTGGTCCGGCATCGGAGATCGTGGAACTCGTCGGCCAAAGAACCGTGCTTCCGGACAAAAGCCTCGCTGGCCGCGATGTGCGCGACGATTTGCCGTTCTTGTTCGGCGGCTTTCGAATGGGCGTCGTCGATGAAATGTGCCAGCAGGGATTCCACGGTTTCCGACAGGTTCAACGTCAGGCCGCGCGCCTGGCGAACGAGGTCCTCGTTCAACGTCATATTCACCGGCCGCTTTGGCGCCGTTCGATCGTATCCCATGCCCATCTCCATTCATGCGCATCTTATGCGCATGAAGCTCCTGGCATCAAGAGGTGGTATGCGCGCCTTTTCGCGGGTCGCAACGAACGGCTCGGCCGCTCTCCGGTTTTACGGTGGCATCCGCCGCTGCCGGCTGATTCGCGGTCCGGCGGGTCGCAACCCTCCGAGAAGAAAAACCCCAGAAAAGCAAAACCCCGCTCGAACGCTGGGTTGAACTTCGGTCGCGTACGGCGAAATGCGTGACAGGTAAATTCGAGGCGCCTCCAAATCAGGCCGCCAATCACGCGAAAACCCTGGTAAGGTGGGTTGGCCTGGTGGCCGGCGGCAATCGATAATGGCGGCATGGATGGAGCACGCATGGACGCCTTAACCCCGAAAGCGGCGCTCGACCGCCCGGTGCGCAACCGCAGCCGCTGGCGCTGGACGCGGACCTTGGCCGCCGTGCTGCTGACCGCCGGGGCGGGGGCCGCGATCTGGTATTGGCCCATCGCGGCGCCAGAGCCGAAGGCCGCCCGCGGCCGCGACGCCACCCAGATCGTCCCCGTCGTGGTCGCGCCCGCCGAAAAACGCGACATGCCGGTCTGGCTCGACGGGCTTGGCACCGTGCAGGCGTTTCAAACCGCGACGATCAAATCCATGGTCGACGGCCCCCTGGTCGAAATCGCGTTCCAGGAAGGCCAGGACGTGAAAGCGGGCGACGTGCTCGCCCGGATCGATTCGCGCGTCTATCAGGCCGCGCTCGACAGCGCGCTGGCCAAGAAAGCCCTGGACGAGGCCAACCTGGCCAATGTCCGGCTCGACCTGGAACGCTATCGCAAGCTGGTCGCGACCAACTACGCGACGCAGCAGCAGGCCGACACCGCGCGCGCGCTGGTCGCGCAGTTGGAAGCGCAGGTGCGCCAGGATCAGGCGCAGATCGACACCGCCCGCACGCAACTCAGTTACACGACGATCGTCGCGCCCTGGGATGGCAAGGTGGGCATACGGCTGGTGGACCAGGGCAATATCGTCCATCCCTCGGACCCGGCGGGCCTGCTGGTGCTGACCCGTTTGCAGCCTATTTCGATCGTGTTCAGCCTGCCGCAGCAAAGCCTGCCCCAGGTCGCCGCGGCAATGAAGCGAGGGTCTGTCGATGTCGTGGCCTATGCGCAGGGCGCGGCCGCCGGACGCGGCGCGCGGCCGTTGGATCGCGGGATATTGGCGGTGCTGGACAACCAGATCGACCCGGCGACCGGCACCATCAAGATGAAGGCGACCTTTCCAAATGCAGCGGGCACGCTCTGGCCCGGCGGCTTCGTGGCCGTGCGCCTGCGCGCCGATACCGTCGTGGACGCCACCGTCGTCCCGCAGGCCGCAGTGCAACGCGGCCCCCGCCAGAATTTTGTCTACACGATCGGCGAGGATGGCGCCGCCCACCGTCAGAATATCACCATGGGTTACGAGGACGAGCAGGCCTCGATTGTGACCGAGGGCATCGCGCCCGGCGATCGCGTGGTGATCGACGGCGCCTCCCGCCTGAATGAGGGCACCAAGGTCTCGATCGTCGCCCCCGCCGCCGGCCCCGCCGCGCGTTCCGCCCCAAACCGTCCGGCAGCACCCGGCACCCGCCGGCGCGACGGGCAAACCGGTGATCGCCCAGCGGGGGAGAAACCGCCGGGGGAACGGCCAGCGGGAGAACGGCCGCCGGGAGAACGCCCAGCGGCGGACCGGCCAGCGGGGGACCGGCCAGCGGGGGACCGGCCAGCGGGGGATCGGCCAGCGGGGGATCGGCCGCCGGGAGAACGGCCCGCGAGACCATCGCAAGGTGGCTGACCCGCCGCCGCCCCGTCATGGTCCGCGAAGGCGGACCATCCACGTCTCCGGTGCGCCGGCGGCATCCAAAGGGCGTTTCGTACAGGTCATCCCAATTCCAGTTCACGCTTCGGATCGGCCGAACTTTCCAGGCCCGAAGCCAACGCTCGATGTCCTTCTCCCCGCGTATGGCGGTGACTCCGGTGCAGAGGACCCCGTTTGGCCGATTGGCGACGATACAGACCCAGCCGCCTCTCATGACCCGCATCGTGGCCGCGGAAGGTTTCCAGTTTGTAAACGGGAGGAAATTTGCATGGGTGAAGGCGTGGATGGTCCGCCTTCGCGGACCATAACGAAAAGTCGCGGCTCAGAATATTATCTTGGCGCCGATGGGGCGTACCCCCACCCCTCCGCATGAACATCTCCGCCCCCTTCATCGCCCGCCCGATCGCCACCTGGCTCCTCTCCCTCGCCATCGTCCTCGCCGGCGCTCTGGGCTACCACTGGCTCCCCGTCTCTGCCCTGCCGGAGGTGGATTTCCCCACCATCCAGGTCGTCACCCAGCTCCCCGGCGCCAGCCCAGAGACGGTGGAAGTCCTCATCACCGCCTCCCTCGAACGCCAGTTCGGCCAGATCCCCGGCCTCGCCACCATGACCTCCCAAAGCGCCGAGGGCACCAGCCAGATCACCCTCCAGTTTCAACTGGGCCGCTCGATGGACTCCGCCGCGCAGGACGTGCAGGCGGCGATTAACTCCGCAGCGGGAACCTTGCCTGTGGGCCTGCCTTACCCGCCCACCTATTCCAAGGTGAACCCCGCCGACGCACCGATCCTGACCATCGCGCTGACCTCCGCCAACCGGCCCGTCGATGTCATGTCCGACGCCGCCGACACCCTTCTGCAACCGAAACTCGCCGAAATCTCCGGCGTCGGCCGCGTCACGGTCCAGGGCACCATGCGGCCCGCCGTGCGCGTGCGAGTCGATCCCGCCCGTCTCGCGGGCTATGGCCTGTCGATGGAGGACGTGCGCCTCGCCATCGTCGGCGCCAACGTCAACGGCGCCAAAGGCGGCTTCGACGGCCCCCGCCTCGCCTTCGCCCTGGGCGCCAACGACCAGCTCCCCGACGCCGCCGCGTATAAGGACCTGGTCATCTCCTGGCGGAACGGCGCACCGGTGCGCCTGTCCGCCATCGGCTCCGTCGCCGCCGCGGTGGAAAACACCCGTGCCGGTGCCACCTTCGACGGGCAGCCCGCCGTGGTCCTGGACATCCAGCGCCAGCCCGGCGCCAACATCGTGCAGACCGTCGATCTGGTGAAACAGCAACTGCCCAGACTGCGTCAGGCGATGCCCACGGGCATCCAACTGACCATCGTCAGCGACCGCACCGAAACCATCCGCGCCTCCGTCGCCGACGTGCAATACACGCTGTTACTTTCGATCGTGCTGGTGGTCGGCGTGATCTACGTCTTCCTCCGCTCGGTCCGCGCCACGATCATCCCCGCCATTGCTTTGCCGCTGTCCCTGATCGGCACCTTCGGCGTCATGAACCTGCTGGGATATGGGCTCGACAACCTCTCGTTGATGGCGCTTACCGTCGCCACCGGCTTCGTCGTCGACGACGCCATCGTCATGATCGAGAACGTCGTCCGTTACATCGAACAAGGCATGAAACCGCTGGAAGCCGCGTTCAAAGGCGCGGCACAGATCGGCTTCACCATCGTTTCTTTGACAGTCTCCCTGATCGCCGTCTTCATCCCGCTGCTGTTCATGACCGGCGTCGTCGGCCGCCTGTTCAACGAGTTCGCGGTCACCCTCGCCGTCTCCGTCATCGTTTCCGCCATCGTCTCGTTGACCCTGACCCCGATGATGTGCGGCCGCCTGCTGCGGCCCGCCGAAGAGGAGCGTCCGACCTGGTTCGGCCGCTGGACCGAACGGGGCTTCGACCGCCTGCTGGACGGTTACCGCGTCACGCTCGACTGGTCGCTGCGCCACCAACATTTCGTCCTGCTGGTCGGGCTGCTTACCTTCGCCGGCACCGGCGTCCTGTACGTCATCGTTCCCAAAGGGTTTCTGCCGGCTCAGGACACCGGCGTTCTGATGGCGGTGACGGAGGCGGCGCAAAACATCTCCATCCCGAAACTGGAGGCGATGCAAACCGAAATGGCCCGCATCGTGCGCCAGGACAAGGCGGTCTCCGGTGTGGTCTCCTTCGTCGGTGTCGGCATCATCAACGCCACCCCGAACACGGGCCGCCTGACCATCGCCCTGAAACCGTCGCGGGAGCGTGACGCCGCCCCCGTCGTCATCGCCCGCCTGCAAGCCGCAATCGCCGGTATCCCCGGCCTCGTCGCCTTCATCCAGCCGGTGCAGGACATCCAGATCGGCGCCCGCGTCAGCCGCACCCAGTTCCAGTACACCCTGATGGACACCGACCCCGAAATCGTCGCGCGATGGGCCCCGAAACTGCGGGCGGCCCTGGCCGCGCTGCCGGAAATGCGCGACGTCGCCACCGACCAGCAAGACGAGGGCTATCGCACCAACATCGTCATCGACCGCGACGCCGCCATGCGCCTGGGTGTCACCATGCAGGCCATCCAGGACACGCTGTACGATTCCTTCGGCCAGCGCCAAATCTCGACAATTTTCGGCCAGGCCAATCAGTACCGGGTGATCCTGGAAGCCAGCCTGGACTGGCAACAGAACCCCGAGGTCCTCAATCTCCTGCGCGTACCCGCCACCGCGGGCGGTGCCACCGCGCAGGTGCCACTCGCCGCGATCGCCCGCTTCGAACGGTCCCTCGCGCCGCTGGCCGTCATCCACCAGGAACAATTCCCCGCCGTCACCCTCAGCTTCAATCTCGCCGGCGGCTATTCCCTTGGCCATGCCGTCGAGGCCGTCGCGCGCGCCAGCCAGGACATCGGCATGCCCGAAACGGTCGTCGGCACCTGGTCCGGCGATGCGGCGGAATTCCGTAAATCCCTGTCGGCGGAACCCTGGCTGATTCTGGCCGCCATCATCGTCATCTACATCGTACTGGGCGTCCTTTACGAAAGCTGGATTCACCCGGTTACGATCATCTCCACGCTGCCCTCGGCGGGCATCGGCGCCCTGGCCGCCCTGATGATCTGCGGCATCGACCTGTCCTTGGTCGCCCTGGTCGGCATCGTCCTGCTGATGGGCATCGTCAAGAAGAACGCCATCATGATGGTGGACTTCGCCCGCGACGCCCAACAGCACGACGGCGTTTCGCCGTACGACGCGATCCGCGACGCCTGCCTGCTGCGCTTTCGCCCGATCATGATGACCACCTTGGCCGCGCTGCTTGGCGCCCTGCCGCTCGCCCTTGGCACCGGGCCTGGCTCAGAGCTCCGCTATCCGCTTGGCGTCACCATCGTCGGCGGCCTGCTGCTGTCGCAGTTTCTGACTTTGTACACGACGCCAACGATTTACCTGGCCTTCGAGCGCTTCCGCGCCGCCCGAATTTCCGCCGGGTCCTCCGCCGGGTCCCCTGGCCGCGTCCAGGGATCGGAAATCTGATGGGCTTCTCCGCCATCTTCATCGCGCGGCCCGTCGCCACCATCCTGCTGGCCATCGGCCTGTTCCTGTCCGGCCTGCTCGCATACCGTTTCCTGCCCGTCGCCGCGCTGCCCTCCGTCGATATCCCGACCATCGTCGTCTTCGCCGCGCGGCCCGGTGCCGATCCCGAAACCATGGCCAACTCCGTCGCCGCCCCCCTGGAACGCCGTCTGGGCGAGATCGCCGGCGTCACCGAAATCACCTCCATTTCCGCGATCGGCAATACCTCGGTCGTCATCCAGTTCGATCTGTCCCGCGACATCCGCTCCGCCGCCACCGACGTTATGGCCGCGATCAACGCCGCCACCGCCGATCTGCCGTCCGACCTGCCAACGCGGCCCTTCTACCGAAAATTCAACCCGGCCGAGGCGCCGATCCTGACCCTCGCGCTCTCCTCCGCCACCCTGTCCCCCGCCCGCATCTACGACGCCGCCGACACCATCCTGGCGCAGCGCCTGTCCCGTGCCGAGGGCGTCGCCCAGGTCACCATCAACGGCGCCGAGAAACCCGCGATCCGCGTTCGCGTCGATCCCGTCCGCCTCGCCGCCGCGGGCCTGGTCGCGCAGGACGTTTACACTGCCATCCGCGCCACCAACGTCCTCGCCCCCCTTGGCGGCTTCCAAGGTCCCGCCACCGCCGAATCACTGGGCCTGAACGGCCAGATTTCCCAGGCCGAGGACCTGGCACCCCTGATCCTGCGCGCGGGCAACGGCACCATCGTCCGCTTGCGCGATGTCGCCAGCGTGATCGACGCCTCCGCCAACACCCGCCTCGCCGCCTGGGATGGCAAGCAGGCGGCGGTGCTGCTGACCGTGACCAAGGAGGCCGGCGCGAACGTCATCGAAACCGTCGATGGCATCAAGGCAATGCTGCCCCAACTGATGACCTGGCTGCCACCGGGCATCGACGTGACAATCATCTCCGACCGCACCGCCACCATCCGCGCCAGCGTTCACGACGTGCGCACAACGTTGTTCCTCAGTATCGTTCTGGTCCTGCTGGTGGTGCTGATCTTCATGCGCCGCCTGGTCGCGACCCTGGCCGCAGCCGTCACCGTACCGCTGTCGCTGTGCGGCACGCTGGTTGGCATGTGGTTCCTTGGCTACACAATCGATAATTTCTCGTTGATGGCGCTGACGATCTCGGTCGGCTTCGTGGTCGACGACGCGATCGTGATGATCGAGAACATCGTCCGCCTGATGGAAAAAGGCGTGCCGCCGCTGCGCGCCGCTTATATCGGGTCGAAACAAATCGGCTTTACTGTGATGTCGATCACCCTGTCGCTGGTCGCCGTGTTCATTCCCGTGATTTTCATGGGCGGCATTCTGGGCCGCCTGTTCCACGAATTCGCGATGACGCTGACCATGGCAATCCTTGTTTCCGCCGTCGTGTCGCTGACCATGACGCCGATGATCTGCGGCCGCTTCATGCGCGCCCACGCCCCCCAATCCGCCACCATGCCCGCCCCCCGGCAGCCCGCACATGGCCGCATCTGGCGCGGCATCGACGCCGCGCTGAACGCCACGGCGCGGTTTTACGAGGTCACCCTCGACATCGCCCTGCGCCACCGCGCGATCATGCTGATGGTGACCCTGCTGACCATTGTGCTGACCGTGAAACTCTACACCGTCGTCCCGAAAGGCTTCCTGCCGGATCAGGACACCGGCATCCTGATCGGCTCCACCCTGGCCGATCCCGACGTGTCCTTCCAGGCGATGACAGAGCGCCAGCGCGCGGCCGTCGATGTCATTCTTGCCGATCCCGCGGTCGACAGCGTGGGGTCGAATGTCGGGGTCTCCGCCGGCTGGAACGCGATGAACCGGGGCAATTTCACCGTCAGCCTGAAACCGATGTCCGAGCGCGGCGTTTCGCCGGAAACGATCGTCAACCGGCTCCGCGCCCCGCTGCGCGCCGTCGGCGGTATCCAGACCTTTCTGTTCCCCGCGCAAGACCTGCGCGGCGGCGGGCGGCAGGGCGGATCGCTGTATCAGTATTCCGTGGTAACCCAGGATATCGGCGAGCTGCGCCAATGGGCGTCCCAGATCCAGGAGCGGATGAAGGAACTGCCAGGCCTGACCGACGTCACCTCGGATCAAGATCGCGCGGGTCCCCAGGTCAACGTGGTCATCGACCGCGACGCCGCCGCCCGGCTGGG